>CATLEQ010000027.1 GCA_949915905.1 uncultured Lachnospiraceae bacterium
GTAAAGTAAGATTTTTGGGACGCAGCATGGAGCTGGGCGTGTCCGAGGACATGTTGGGCCGCGTGTTTGACGGCATGGGCAATCCGATTGATGACGGCCCGGAGATTTTGCCGGAAGCGCGTATGGACATCAATGGCTTACCGATGAACCCGGCGGCCAGAAGCTATCCGGAGGAGTTCATTCAGACCGGCGTGTCCGCGATCGACGGACTGAACACCCTGGTACGTGGACAGAAGTTACCGATTTTCTCGGCATCCGGTTTGCCGCATGCAAACCTGGCGGCGCAGATTGCCAGACAGGCGAAGGTGTTGGGAACGGATGAGAATTTCGCCGTTGTATTTGCCGCCATGGGTATCACGTTTGAGGAGTCCAACTTCTTTATCGAGAGTTTCAAGGAGACGGGAGCCATCGACCGTACCGTGTTGTTTATCAACCTGGCGAATGACCCGGCCATCGAGCGTATTTCCACGCCGAAGGTGGCGCTTACCGCCGCCGAGTACCTGGCGTTTGAAAAGGACATGCACGTATTGGTTATCTTGACCGATATCACGAACTATGCGGACGCGCTGCGTGAGGTATCCGCGGCTCGTAAGGAAGTTCCGGGAAGACGTGGATATCCGGGATATATGTACACGGATTTGGCCACGATGTATGAGCGTGCCGGAAGGCAGAAAGGCAAGAAGGGCAGTATCACGATGATTCCGATCCTGACCATGCCGGAGGATGACAAGACACATCCGATTCCGGACTTGACCGGATATATCACGGAGGGTCAGATTATCTTGAGCCGTGACTTGTACCGCAAGGGCGTGATGCCGCCAATCGACGTGTTGCCGTCGCTTTCCCGTCTGAAAGATAAGGGTATCGGCGAGGGCAAGACCCGTGCGGATCATGCCAATACGATGAACCAGCTTTTCTCCGCTTACGCGAGAGGAAAGGACGCGAAGGAATTGATGGTCATCCTGGGCGAGGCGGCATTGACCGACATCGACCTGATTTATGCGAAGTTTGCCGATGCTTTTGAGGAAAAATACGTTTCCCAGGGCTATACGACGGACAGAAGCATTCAGGAGACGTTGGACATTGGTTGGGAACTTTTGTCCATGTTGCCGAGGTCCGAGTTGAAACGTATCGACGACAAGTTCTTAGACCAGTACTACAAGGGCTGATGAGTTGTAGTAAAGTGAGAAAATAAAGAGGACTGCAGGTTGCTTCTTGCAAAGCGGCTTGCAGCCGGATGATGGAAAGAGGTGAGAGAACTTGGCATCTACACAGGTAAATCCTACCCGTATGGAACTGACCCGGCTGAAGAAGAAACGGATTACCGCCGTGCGCGGTCACAAGCTGCTGAAAGACAAGCGGGATGAGCTGATGCGTCAGTACCTTGACCTTGTGCGTGAAAACATGGAAGTGCGCAAGCGGGTAGAGGCGGGCATCTTGTCGGCCAATAAAAACTTTGTAATTGCCAAAGCGGGCATGTCGGAGGCAGAACTGCACACGGCACTTTTGGCACCCAAGCAGGAAATCAACCTGGTTGCGGGACAGCGAAATGTCATGAGCGTGGACGTTCCCACCTTTGAATATAAGACGAGGACTGCGGACGAAAATGATATTTACTCCTACGGTTTTGCATTCACGTCCAGTGATTTGGACGGGGCGGTCAAATCCTTGGCAGATATTTTGCCGGACATGATTCGTCTGGCGGAGTGTGAAAAGGCCTGCCAGTTGATGGCGGCGGAGATTGAGAAGACGAGGCGGCGTGTAAACGCGCTGGAGCACGTCATCATCCCGGAGACGGAGAAGAATATCAAATATATCACCATGAAGCTGGATGAGAACGAGCGTAGTACGCAGATTCGTTTGATGAAGGTAAAGGACATGATGCTGGCGGAGGCACATGGGTATTAATCGAAAGCTTAGTGCGAGGTTGTTCTTTGAGATTGGCGAAAAGAACTTCATACAGAAAGAAGCGGGAACTTCTGAAAAAGCGGGAGTCCCGCTTTTTTTCTTGTATAATTTAGCGCGGAAGAAAGAGCGGATTCGCCATTACGGGTTCGCATTCCAGGGGAAAAAGGTTCTAATTGGTGAGGTCTGCGCGTTTACCGCGCTGACCGTGTGAAAAAGTGACGAGGATAAGGCGCATGGGAAATGGGAACCATGCGTCTTTTTGCGTATTCATTTTTTTGAGATTATGCATAAAAATGTCGGGTTAGACAAAGAAACTTGATTGTTTTGGAAAAATACGGTAAAGTGTAAACATATCGTATGTGAGCGAGAATAGAGGTGGGATTATGGATATCAGGATTGCAATCTGCGATGATGATGAAATGTTCCGAAGTGAATTGGTGGAATTGTGTAATCATTTTTTTGCTGAGATGGTTTCATATGAGATAAGGGAGTATGATTCCGGCGAGAAATACCTTGCGGCGGAACCGGCGAATGTTTTGCTTTTGGACATCGAGATGGACGGGATGGAATCGAGGTCAAGGAAAGGTTGATAGACCGGCGCACGGATACCCAGATTGTTTTCGTGACAAGCCATGCGGAATCAATGAAGGGCGCGTTTGGTAGAAACGTGGGAGGTTTTTTGACAAAACCAATTCGTTATACCCAATTTGGTGAAACCATGCAGAAAGCTCTGCGCGGGTTAGAGATGGAACGGCGCTTTCTGACCGTGCAAACGGTTGAGAAAAAGAGGAAGGTCTATTTGCGGGACGTTTTGTACCTGAAAGCCAGCGGGAAGGACGTGGACGTGCATGCGGTAAACGAAGTGCTTGCTTCGGTGAAACGGGAGGGACTTGGCTGTTGGGAGGAGCGGTTGGCACATGACGGCTTCGCCCAATCGCACAAAAGCTATCTGGTGAACCTGGCACATGTGAAGCGTGTGGGGAAGGAAGTCTTGCTGGATAACGGAGAACGCGTGAAGCTGAGCAGGGATCGAAAAGGCGAATTTGAGGAAATGTATTTGGATTATCAGGAACGGCATATGACGTAATGGAGGATAGATGGAATGGAAAAAGTAGTGGAGCAGTTGCTGTTTACGTTGGAAGAGTTTTTGTGGATGTGGGGAATCCTGCAAATGGGACTTGTGAAAAATAAGAGGCGGTGGACGCTGGGCGGGATATTGTTTGTAATTTTTCTTGCGGGGAAGGTTGGGGCTCGTTTGGCGAATATGCCTTGTTCGTTGAAATTGCATTTAAGGCAGGTTTGATGCTAATGGTTTTTGAAGGGAAGTTGCGTGAAATTTTGCTTGAATTTGTGTTTACATTGTTTGCAATGGATGTTGTGGGGGGACCGATTGGGACGGCATTCCATGTCATAGGACGCGCTACAACCGTGAAGTGGTGGGATAAGTATCAGGATATTTTGTATGAAGTCATTTTGACCGTGACTATTACAATGATTATTTTCACTGTACATGGATGTGAAAAATTAAGAAGAGAAATTAAGGGACTTTCATGGTATTACTATGCGAGTGGTGTTTTGGTGTGTTTCATGGTTGGGTTGGTCAGGAGGTATGTTTATATGTTTGGAGAGGGTCAAGGCGTGTTAATTGAGAATTTTTCGGAAATTTTATGCACGTGTTTAACAGAGGGCGTGTATTTTCTAGCCATAGCCTTGATCGTGATTAACGAGTTTCGAAAGCGTTATCAGGAAGAAAGTTTGCTGAAAAGCAAGAACATGGAAATGTTGAAGGAATATCATCGTTCGCAGGAGCATCATATGCGGGAAGTACGTAAGATACAGCATGACATCCGAAATCATTTGTTGATGATTGAAAAATATTTGGAGCAAGGGAAAATAAACGAGACAAAAGAGTATCTAAACCAGATGGCGGGGGAGTTTACGCAAAAAAGGGAAAAGATAATAGACGTGGGAAATGACGTGGCAAGCACCATTCTTTCCATGGAAAAGGAGAGGGGCGGGAAGGAAATTGATTTTTACTGTAAAGGATGCCTTGCGGCGGGGAGTGTGGTAAGCGATTATGACTTGTGTGTTATTTTGTCAAATTTGTTGTCAAATGCCCGGGAAGCTTGCGAGAGGCTTCGGCAAAAAGAGAAGAAGGTCACGGTTTTGTTAAAGGAAGAGCAAGGAGAGGTGTCCATTATCATTAAAAATCCGATAGAATGGGACGTGAACGTGGAGAAACTTGGCACGTACACGACAAAGAAAGAAAAACGGAAACATGGATATGGCTTATCAAATGTCATGGAGACGGTGGAACGTTATAATGGGGAGATAAAGTTCCGGGTAAAGGACGGGGAGTTTTCGGCGACCATCAGGATATGAGCCTGAAAACGTGAAAAAAATGCGGTTCATTCCCAAAAACGACGGTTCATTCCAAAATGATGGTAAATTTTGGGGCGTCATGGTATTGTTTTTCCAGAAGGGAGGTGGATGCCATGACTCAAGAAGGAACGTCGTTTCTGGATTGGATATTGGAACTATTAAGAAATGGTGGAAAGTAAGCGAGGGTAAGACAATCCAAGCGGATTCATATGCTGATGGACTCGCAATTGTCAAAAGGAACGAATACAAATACGAAAGGAAGAGCGATAACTATGAAACGTAAATTTTTTAAAGGTATGGCGGCAATGTTGGCTATATTAACTTTTATTTCATTCTCAGGCGTTCAGGTTATGGCGGCAGACGATACGTCTAATGTAATATATCCGGAAACCCAAAGGGCGATTGATGATGCCATTGCCAATAGCAATGTGGAAGTGTCTTATTTTGACAACATCGTATCGGCTTATTTGGAATATGGTTATTCTGACATGGATGAATTAAATGATGCGCTAATCAATGCGGCGGATTCTATAAAAGCGGTTCATCAAGCAAACGAGATTAAATTCCAGAAAGTTTATGATGAATACCTTGAAACGGTACAAGAAAATAATAGAGCGCGTAGTACGGTTGATATTGACACATACAATACAATTCTTAATACTTATAGCTCAGGTATTCTGTTGGTGCGCGCTGCCGGATGTTCACATACTGCCGATGCGATGGCGCATGCCATTGTACCGTATGGGAACGTGGGCTCGTCATGGCATCCGTCAGATTTGAGGTATGACGATGATGATTGGGCAAGATATCTCTTTACAGAAACGGGACTTTGGAGTATTTTCGAAGAGGAATTTCAAAAGCAAATGTGGCCGAATTTTCCGGCAGTAATATCGGTGGGACCTGATGAGTATGAATTTACAAAGGATAATAGTTGTCTGGATGCTTTTGCGCAATTACATGATGTTGATTATTCTGCAACCTTTGTAAAGAATCCTAATGATCCCTATTCTTATAGTGCCTCATTTTATATAAGCGATACATACGATTTTGAGTGGAGTAATTATGATAACTTTGCAATATCATTTGGAAACAATTATGCAGCCTCAGCGCAGAATCTGGGTATCATAGCTCCGTTTAAAATTTATTGCACATATCATATGTAAAAATGATTGCTTGTTTAAGAGGGGGTGAAAGGTATCTTTATGATAGATAAAGTAAAGGTAGTGTGCGGAATATTGAGTTTTCTTGTGGCGGCCGTTTTAATAGGCTGCCACAAGAAAACACCACAAGAGATTATTTCCGAAGAAATAGGCGTGGATTGCACGGCAGGGGAAGTGGTTGTGTATGAGCGCGATTACGGTGGATTTCCGATAGACGGAAAGGAATATGGCGAATTAAGCTTTTCAAGTAACGAACTGGAAGAGTTTATTTTACAAAATAATCACTGGAAAGGATTTCCATTAAGCGAAAATTTGGCAGCGATAGTATATGGTTATGAAAAACACTACTCAGATAATTCGGTTCTAATCATTCGGCCGAAATTCGTGGATGATTCAGATCCTTTAAGTTATCCGAAACCACGGATTCCCCCGATTGAGCATGGCTATTACTACTTTGAAGATAAGCTTTCCGCTGAAGAAGGAAAAAACCAATGGGATGATTCCCTTGTGCTCACGCGGGGATCATCACGCAATTACACATTTGCTATTTATGATGCAGACACGCAAATGCTATACTTTGGTAAAAATAGGAATTGAGCCGCTTGGCTTCAAGCGGCGATACGAGCAACAAGCGGAGCGTTTGCGAGCTGGTTTGCACCAGCAAACCGGAATTGGTGGATAAGGAGCTGTTACAAAATAAATAGGCCGGGGGGCTAAGTTGTTTTGTGGCAGTTCCTAAATGTGATGAAGGATGGGAATTTTTTATATGATTCTTGGGAGTGAGATGACAAAGGTCAGGAGAAATATTTTGCACGTTATGTGTGATGTCGATTTTTTCTTGTATAATCCTTGAAAATCGTCTATACTTGTTTCGTAGGAGTAGGCGGAAGGAGCGTGAAATTATGATTCCCCAAATATCTATTGGAGCACAAAGCTTTGAGAAACTCAGGATGACGAAATGTTTTTACGTGGATAAAACGAATTTTATCAAGGAGTGGTGGGAGCGGCAGGATATCGTCACCTTGATTAGCCGTCCCCGTCGTTTTGGTAAGACGTTGAACCTCAACATGATGAGTTGTTTCTTTTCTACGACGTTTTCCCAGAGGGGGGGATCTGTTCGAGGGGCTTTCCATCTGGGATGAGGAAGAATATAGAAAGATGCAAGGAACGTGGCCGGTCATCTCTCTAAGCTTTGCGGGGATAAAATCCACCAATTTTCAAGATGCGAGAGACGGTATCGTGAAGGAGATTGCGGACATTTATGAAATGCATGGGTATTTAAAGGACGGAGACTTCCTGAATGTTGCGGAAAAAGAGGCTTATGACGCGTTTCGAAAATATGCGAACGACCCGAATCCAAATAGGTGCATTAGTACGCAGTTTGTAACGTCAGCATTGAATAGGCTATCCGATTATTTGGAACGTTATCATGGCAAGAAGGTTCTCATTTTTTTAGATGAGTATGACACACCGTTACATGAAGCTTATGTGTCCGGTTATTGGAAAGAGCTTGTAGGCTTCATCCGCGAGTTGTTTAACAATACGTTTAAGACCAACAAGCATTTGTACCGTGCCCTGCTGACCGGCATTACCCATATGAGTAAGGAGTCCACCCTCTCGGATTTGAACAATTTAGAAATCGTGACCACGATCTCGGAAAAATATTGCACTGCGTTCGGCTTTACGGAGGAAGAGGTGTTTCAGGTATTGGATGAGCGCGGGCTTTCGAATGAAAAGGAAAACGTGAAGTTCTGGTATGACGGCTTTGTTTTTGGCGGTTGTAAGGACATTTACAACCCGTGGTCAATCTTGAAATATTTGGATTCGGAAGAGCTTGGGATTTATTGGACGGACACGAGTTCCAACGCGTTGGTTTCCACGTTGCTCAGACAAGGCACCCCGGAATTGAAAATGCAGTTTGAAGACATTCTGGAAGGGAAGACTTTGGAAGTGGTTTTTGACGAACAAATCATTTTTGAACAATTGGGGCGGATTCCCGGAGCCGAATGGGGCTTTCTTATGGCAAGCGGCTATTTGAAACCCGTGAGTTGGCAGTTTCGGCCGGAACTTGGAAAATGCGAGTATCAGCTGTCTGTTACCAATCATGAAACATTATTGATGTTTCGAAACATGATTTCCGGGTGGTTCGCGGCAAACCGCACGTCATATGGCAATTTCAAGAAAGCCCTGATAGAAGGGGATTTGAAATATATGAACCGGTTTATGAACGACGTGACGAGGGTGATGTTTAGTTCGTTTGATTCTGGGAACAAGCCATCGGAGGCGGCGGAGCCGGAGAGATTCTACCATGGTTTTGTCCTCGGACTTATCGTGGATCTGGCGGGGAAATACAATATCCGTTCCAACCGCGCGAGCGGCTTCGACCGGTATGACGTTATCATGGAACCGAAAGACCTTTCCGATGATGCCATCGTCATGGAATTCAAGGTTCATGACGAGGATGACGAGGCTTCTTTGGAGGAGACGGTGGCGAGCGCGCTGAAACAAATAGAAGAAAAGGCATATGACACGGAGTTGTTTGACAGGGGCGTTCCAAAGGAGAAGATTCGGCATTACGGGTTTGCATTTCAAGGAAAACAAGTCTTAATTGGCCAATGAGGTTATGAGCAAGTAGCGAAGCGGATTGCGAATATCCGCTTGACATGTGAGGGTTCCAGGTAGAAGATATGGGATAAAAAACGAGGGTGGGTGAACGCGTCACTTGCCCTCGCTATTTCTTTCATGTGCTGTCAAAGTACTTTTACCGACATCGGCAAGATTTACGTGCATCTTCCGAGCCGGTCAGCGTGGTGACTGGCTCGGGACTGAACAGTAGCCGTTTTTCGCTGCTGCAGCCTTTCTAGTTGCCGCTGTTCCAATCCACGTCATAATTTTTTTCAACGGTGAACTTCGTCAGCATCTTGTCCTCGGAACCAAATATCAGGCTGTAGTCATATTCCTTGGTTAAATGGGAGAACCACATGTTCTCATCCCCCGTGAAATCGGGAAACATTTCCTCCGCCTTTTCCCGCGATATTTCGTTGACGGGCACGCCGTTCAGGGAAATCTGTGCGTTGGCTTCCGGATTGTCATAATCCAGGTAAAATTCCAGATGGGCAATCACCGCGTCGCCCATGCGCCTAGTGGCCCGTGTCGTCACCATGGAAATATGGGCGAAAATCGAGTCGGTAATCCAGATGCTGGCTCCGCTATAATAGGCGTTTGGCTCCATTTCCATTTCAGGGTCGATCTCATACTGGGTATACTGGTTGTTCTCGTCCATCTCCGACACGGTGACTTTAAAACCCGCGTCAAAGAGTGCCTGCACGGTCGTCTCGCCGACGCGAATCTCGGTTTCGCCGATGGAAACCGGGTAAAGCACGTCCGCCGAGCCTTCGGGTGTTTCGTCTTGTTTGGAATCCGCGTCCTCGTTGTCATTCGAACCGCAAGCGGCAAGGGAAAAACAGAGGGCGAGTAGTATCAGGGCGAGGGATAAAATCTTTTTCAGGTTCTTTTTCATAAATCCATGTCCTCCTTACTTCCTTATATCATACTTTCGTTTGCGCTTTCACATGCTGCATGGCTTTCGCGACCGGGGGCAGGGTGATGATAATCAACGTGATGACCCCTTCCACTCCCAGATAGGAGCCCTGGTACGCGGCGGAATACAATAGCGGGTGCATTCCTTCCGGGGCATAATCAGCAAAAAAGATGACACCGGATAGCGTGGAACATAGGAAACGCCCAAGTACGCCGACAACGTAGCCAATTTGCAGCCCCCATTTTTTATCGTGGAAAAAACCTGATAATCCGAGAGCTCCGAATGCCAATGGATAGTCTAAAAGCACCTATGGAATGCTCAAAATGTACGGGTCGATAAAAAACTGCAACAAACCGTAGGCGATGCCGGTCAATAGGCCGTATTTCGGGCCGAACCAGTATCCAATCAGGCAAATGAAGAGCATGGACATCAAGGTGATGGAACCACCCATCGGCATCTCCCATAGTTTGATATAGGAGGTGACGGTCGCGAGGGCAATCGCCGCCGCGGAAAATACAAGTTTTTTTACCGCGGACATGGAAGTGCCGCGGGTCGTGTTTACAGTGGTCATATTCAATTTCTCCTTCCTTACGCCGGCATTATCCGGATCAAGTTCCATACGGCTTTGTGAGTGCCACCTATGGTAACTGCCAAGGCTGTGAAAGCCTTTCACCTACTGTTTGCAAAAACAAAGTCGTACGAGGGTCTGTGCAAGTTTGCACATCTCAGCCGTTTAAAAGATTACCCGGAACGAGTTCGCCAGTCAGGCATGTCCCGAGCGATCCTTGGCGCCCCAACGAGATTATAATAAGTTTTTTGTGTGGATTTGTCAATGTATTTGCAGTATTTTAATCATTGTCATCTGCCTTTATCGTTACTTTTCACGGGGGATGTCTAAACAGTTGCGAATAGCAACGGTATGTGTGAAAGCACAACGTATACCGCTTTTTTATGGATGCCCGTCCAATTGAAAATGAGATTTTTGAAAGCTATACTGAATTTAAAGGTTCCTCCTAAGGACATATGAATTGGCTGATAACGCCGGGGGCGGAGCATTTTTGGCCTTGGCGTTATTCCCGCGAGCAACGAGTCAAAGTCATGTTTACATGACCTTGGCGACTGCCGCGAGGGTGCAATACCCTGCAGCTTGCTGCGTATTCAAGCTATGATGCCCCGTAGCTTGCTACGGGGTATTTCACAGCATGAAAAAGGGAAAGGATTGGTGAAAAAGATGAGTGACAGGACGAGAATCGTGATTGCGCTGGGCGGAAACGCGTTACAGTCGAAGAAAAGCGCGCCGACGGCGGAAGCGCAATTGGAGGTCGTAAAAAAAACGTGCGAATATATCGCGGAGATCAGCACCAGGGGATACGAGATGGCGATTGTCCATGGAAATGGGCCGCAGGTGGGACGCATCATTCTCTCTTCGGAGGCGGCGAAGGACGTGGTGCCGCCGATGCCGTTCGACGTGTGCGGGGCGATGTCGCAAGGCTATATCGGGTATCATTTACAACAAGCGTTGAGCTATGCGTTGGGGGAGCGCAACCGCAACGTCCCCGTCGTGACGCTGGTGACGCAGATGGTCGTGGAAAAAAATGACCCGGCCTTCCAGAATCCAACGAAGCCGATTGGCTCCTTCTACACGGAGGAAGAGGCGAAGATGCTTATGGAGGAAAAGGGCTTTGCCATGAAGGAGGACGCGGGACGCGGCTGGAGGCGGGTGGTTCCGTCACCGTTGCCGAGGAAAATAAGGGAAATCCACGCCGTGAAGGCACTCTGGAAGGATACCATTGTCATTACATGCGGTGGGGGCGGCGTTCCCGTCGTGGAAAATGCGGACGGAACCGTGGAAGGCGTGGCGGCCGTCATTGACAAGGATTTCGCGGCGGAACTTCTGGCCGAGCAGGTGGACGCGGACGTGCTTCTGATTTTGACGGAGGTGGAGAAGGTGGCGATTCATTACAATACGCCGCGGCAACAAGACTTGTCCACCATGACGCTTGAGGAGGCGATGCGCTACATTGAGGAAGGGCATTTCGCGGCAGGCAGCATGTTGCCGAAGGTGGAGGCGGCGATGAAGTTCGTCCGCTTCAATCCGGGCAAAAAGGCGATTATCACCTCGCTCGACAAGGCGGTCGAGGCCTTGGAGGGAAAGACCGGGACGGTCATTACGTTTGCTTGAGATTTTTGTTTATGGTGGTGTCGCCGTCAGGCGATATGTCGGTTTTGTTACTGTTCATGGAGGCCGTGTGCTCTGCCCGCGCGGCCTCCGTCCAACAAAGTGATGGCATCAATCAATCTATCTTGTCGAAAATGTGCAGCTGGTCGGCTTTGATGACCAACTGGATATTGAGCAAGTCGTCATTGGAATCCAAGCTGCAATTCAATATTTTTTCGATTTTTTTCAGCCGTGCGTAAAGCGTGTTTTTGTGTATGAACAAACCCTGCAATGTCTTGGAGGGATTGCAGCCGGAGAGCACGTACTTTATCAGCGTTTCCTTCAATTGTGCATTTCGGCCGGCATCATATTGTTCCAACGGAATCAGGTACTTTCGTTTCATTTCCAATAGGAAATCCATGTTCAGGCTGCCTGACTTGTTCATGAAAAATCGCAATATCCCCAGATTAGAATAAAAGTAACAGTGATGGTCACTGTAGGTTTCGATGTATTGGAGCGTCTGAAAAGCCTGATTGTACGCCACAAGAAATTGGTTGTGCGTGATTTCGCTGATTCCGATTTTGGTCGTGCGGGTATATTTCTTACATTTCTCATAGAGCCAGTCAATGGCCTTTTGAATGTCGCCGAGGTCGGCCGGGACGAAAAATACCAAATAGGTGGAGCGCTCAAAGCAGAGGATGTCATTGTATTTTTCAGAATCCGCCGTGATCGTTCGGAAGAGGCGGGTGACATTTAAGCTCTGCGAGTACAAGTCGGTCGTGTTATCGGAACGGTTGGCCAGGGCGATGTAATAATTTTCATGCAAATGGCAATTTAAGGAGCGTTCCATTTCCAAACGTTCTTGTTCGCTCACAAAATCATGGTGCATGACCTTGTCAAGCATCAGGTTATTAAATCGCCGTACCGCATTGTTGAGCTCTTGTTTCTTGACATGGTCCAAGGCAAGCACGAGGGAAACCTGGTCTATTTTCATGCATTCCGAGGCGTTTAGCTTTTCGTGCTCCGCAAGTGCCAGATAAAAAATGTAGCCATAATTAACACGGTTCTGTATGACGGGAAAGATGAACGCTCGTTTCTGTCTGTTTTGCAAATATTCATTTTCGTAGATATATCCGGGGATCCCATTGTTCTTGATATTCGTGCCCAATGACTTGGTGTAGGAGGCCTTCGAAAGCGAAAAATGGCGAATGACGTCCTCCCAGGCAATGTCCGGGGACGCGCTGAGCAATAGGAAATTGCTGTCCGTCAATGCCAGGGACATTTCAAATTTTTCGTAAATGTCATTGCACAATAATTCGAGCGGGTCTCCGCCAATCATAAAACTCATGATGGAAGAATGAAACAGTTGTGACTGGTAAATTGCCTTGTACTGGATTTCGGCAATCAATTGGGTAATGGGATTTAAGATGTCGCCCCATGCCGTGCTCTGCGCGACCACGATGATGGGCAGGCAAATCGTTTCACAAAGGTCGATGAGGGGTTGGTTTAAGTGCATGACGTAATTGGGCTTGGTGATGATCGCGGAGACGTCTTTTTTCTTTAAACTGAGGAAAAAGGACGCATTTGCACAAGAATCAAACAGTTTTGCCGCAAGTAAAATTTCACCGCCGTGGAGCCAGTCCACGATATCGGGGACGTCCATGACGGTGGCAAAAGAGACTTCATTATTCAAACCGCTTTCACCGGCAATTATTTTACAATCATGAAAAACTTCTAAATTTAAAATATCAGATAACAAAAGCTTCATATGCGCCTCCTATTGCTTTTCACACCCTCCATGGCATCAGTGTATTAAAATCAAAGGGCAAAGTCAAGAAAATTGTTCGGATTTTGAGGTGTGCAAACGTACAATTATAAGTTAAAAATAAGGTGCTTCCGTACAATTGTTTCTACTTTTGGGCTGATTTATAATGAATTCAGAAAATAGAACACCAAGTGCTCACAGTAAAGGAGGAGATTAACTATGAAACACTATTTTCGCGGCAGGGACTTTTTAGGATTCAAGGACATGGACAGGGAGGAAATCAAGTATATCGTGGATCTTTCTTTGGATTTCAAAAAGAAATGGACGATACGTGAACCGCATCGTTATCTGGAAGGGCAGGTCTGGGCGGCTCTTTTTGAGAAGAACTCGACCCGTACGAGAAACGCGTTCCAGCGCGCGGCGGCGGATCTGGGCGTGACGACGATTTATTTGCGGCCGGACGAACTGCAGACCAATCGCGGAGAGCCGCTTAAAGACACGGCGCGCATCCTGGACCGGTATTTTGACGGGTTGTTCATCCGCACGTTCGGGCAGGAAATCGTGGACGAGTACGCGTCATGGATGAAGCACCCGGTCATCAACGGGTTGACCTCGCTGGCGCACCCGACGCAGGGAATTGCCGACATCATGACGATTATTGAGAAGAAGGGCGACATGAAAGGCTTGAAACTTTGCTATTCGGGCAATCCTTATAATGTATGTAACACGACGATGCTGTTCTGTGCGGATTTCGGCATGGACATGAGTATCGCGTGCCCCGAAGGAATGATGCCGGATCCGGCCATCTGGGAGATGGCGCAGGAACGGGCGAAAAAGACCGGCTCCAAGATCGTGGTCACGCAGGACTTTGACGAGGCGCTTCGCGGCGCGGACATCGTGTACGGCATGACGCAGTACGCGATGGGGCACAGCCAGGAAGAAATCGACAAATACCACAAGTTGTTCGCGCCTTACCAGATTACGATGGACTCGATGGCCAAGGCCGACAGCGAGGCGATTTTCATGCATTGCCTGCCCGCGCACAGGGGCGAGGAAGTGACGGACGAGGTGATGGAATGTGCACAGTCCGTGATATTTGACGAAGGAGAAAACAGGATGCACGCGATGAAAGGAATCTTGGCCGCGGTGGCATTGTAAACCTATGATAAGGAAAGAGGAAACTCCGCACGGCCGGACGCGTGAAAAACCTCGCTAAGACGTGCGGAGTACATTCACACTAAACCCGTGAAAAACCTCGCTAAGTGTTTATGGTAAGGGGGGGACTGCCTTGGAAAATAAGAAAGCAGCAAGTACTAGGAATGTTTCAGTGTTTATAAGTTGTTCCCTTGTCGGCATTTTGTTGTTTCTGGTGCCGGTCAAGATAAACGGGAGCAGTGATTTGTTGATTGCCGTAATCGCCAATGGAATCACGTCGGTAATCGGGCCAGTCCTTCCTTATGTGTTATCGGCCTTTTTCGTGGCCGGGACACTTTTGGCGGTCGTGCATTGGTTTAAGCCGATAAAGGTGCTGAATACGAGCCCGTTGTTTAAGGAGTCGTTCGAGGTGACACCGGCCAAGCTGGCGATACGCGTACTGGGAACCATATTTTTTGTCATGTGTGCCTTTCAGACGGGGCCGGAGTTTGTCACGTCGGCGGCGACGGGCGGAACCTTGTATAGTTTGATGTTGTCGCTTGCGGCGTGGCATATCGTCTCCTTCTATCTGTTTTCCTTCTTGATGGATTTCGGGGCGATGGATTTTGTCGGCACGCTGATAAAAAATATCATGCGGCCGGTGTTCACGTTGCCGGGCAATTCGGCGATTGACTGTATGGCTTCGTGGGTTGGAAACGGCCCGTTTGGCGTCATCGTGACGAAAATGCAGTATCAAGAAGGATATTATACGAAGCGGGAGTCGGCGGTCGTGGCAAGTTGTTTTTCCATTGTTTCGATTTCGTTTTGCACGATTGTCGCAAAGACTTTGGGAATCATTGATAAATTTGGTCCATATTATTTGAGCATTACGATTACGACGATTTTATGTGCGCTGATTTTGCCCAGAATGTGGCCGTTGAAGCAGATTCCTGATGTTTACAATCCGGACGCGCCGAAGCGTTATGACACGGCGGAGAAAGGCAATCTGTTTAAGCAGGCCGTGAAATGCGGAGCCGACAAGGCGGGCGAGGCGAATTTCAGGCACATTGTCAAGAGGAGCAATCAGACGGCGTTGGACTTTTTGATTACGGTATTTCCGACCATGATGGCATATGGAACCCTGCTCCTCATCATTTCGGAGTATACGCCTATCGTGAAATTTATTTCACTTCCCGTGGAGTGGGTTCTTAAGTTGTTGCAAGTGCCGGAAGCGGCCGCAGCCGCGCCAGCCATGCTGATTGGCTTTATTGACATGTATCTACCAGCCGTCGCGGGAAGCAATATCACGTCGCAGATGACGCGGTTTATCATCGGGAGCGTCTCGATTGGGCAGTTGATTTATATGACGGAAACGGGATCGATTATATTGAAAAACCGTCAAATCTTTGAACTGCCGCTTTGGAAGCTGGTCGTCCTTTTCCTGATGCGGACGGTCATCGCCCTCGCGGTGGCGGTCGTGACGGCGTGGATTATTTTCTGATAGAAAGAGAGGTGTTTTTATGGAGCAAAATAAATCAAATGAAAAAATGGAGCGTTCCATTAATTTTTTCGGGCTGTTGGCGATGGGCATCGGCTGCATGTTCGGAACGAGCTGGCTGCTTCTGACGGCAGGGTGGCTGGACAAGGCCGGAGGGCCGTGGAACGTGGTACTGGCATTGGTGCTTTGCCTGATTGTCGAATTGCCATTGGCGTTTGCCTATCTTGAGGCGATACCGATGTTCCCGTTATCCGGCGGTGAATTGGTGTATTCGTACATGGCGTTTGGAAAGTTTGGCGGGTTCATGGCGGCCTGGTCGGGTATCATCATGAACGGGGTCATCTTCTGCTGGGAGACGATTTCCATTATGAAGGTTGCCGGGTATTTGTTCCCGGTATTGGAGCAGGCACCGGTATTGTATGAAGTTGGGGGCTTCCCGATTACGTTGTCGTCCATTATCATCGGACTGGCGTTGGCAATTTGTATTATAGCGATACAGTCAAACGGGACGAATCTGGCGGCATCCATTTCCAAGGTGTTAACGACCGTAATCGTGATTCTGACATTGTTTGGCATCATCATTGGCTTTATGAACATGAACCCGGAGTACCTGGCGATTCCGGCAACAAAGTCGGCGGGAGAAGGTTCCTTGTCACTTTTGGCGGTGCTGACGTTTACCATCGCGGGATGGGAGACGGTGGCGAAAAGTGCCGGCGAGGCAAGTGGAAAGGCGACGAAGAAGGCCGGACTGGCACTCGTGCTTTGCCTTGTAATCTGCGTCGCGTTAAACGCGCTGGTCGTCATCAGCATCAGCGGCCTGATGCCGTGGACTGATGCGACGGGTCTGGTGGCTCCGTTTATCGACGGAATCACGGCGGCGACGGGGACTCCCGTATTTGGCACGATTCTTTTAATCGCGGCTCTGGTCGGCATCGTCGGCGTGTCGAATTCGACCCTTTACGGGGCATCGAGAATCATGTACGGATTGGCGGATGTTGGCTTGATTCCGCCGGTATTTAAGAAATTGAATTCCAAGAAGGTGCCGATTAACTGCATTTTATTCCTCGGCGCGTTCGCAATCATCACGCCGTTCCTCGGCAAGGGGACGTTCCTTCCGCTGATTGACGTGACGGCGGTTGCGACCATCGTGATGTGGGTGATGACGTTTTTCGCGGTCGTGGTGATGCGTAAGAAATATCCGGAAATCGAACGGCCGGTGAAGATGCCGGGCGGAACGGCCACGATTGTAATCGGCAGTATTTTCAGTATCTTCATTTTGGGAACGGTGCTGCTCCCGTTCAGCCCCGGTGCAATCATTTGGCCGAGCGAATATATTTTGACGGTGGTACTGTTCTTGATTGGTATCGTATTGTTCCAGCTTCGCGACAAGAGTCTGAGCACGGAAGACCAGAAGAAGATGATATTGGGCGAGGCGAAGGAAACAAAGTAACGTGGTGTATATTTCCGCAAACGGCGCGTGAAAGGATGCGTCAGGGCCGCTTCCTCTTGCCATGGGCGGCAAGGCGCACATTTTCACGGCGGCCGCGCGCGGGGTATATAAAAGAGTACACAAAAAGTACATAAAAAGAATGGAGGGATAACAAATGTTTGTAAGAAATTCAACCGGTGTCTTGAAGAAGGTCATGGTGTGTCCGCCGACGTATCTGCAGCTCCAGCCCATCAACGAGATTTCTCGTGACTGGATTGAGAAGGGCGAGACGGATTCCCAGCGCAAGGAGGCCATTCGCGAGTGGGGCGAGTTCGTGGCCGCTTACAAGGAAAACGGCGTGGAGGTCGTGGAAGTGACTCCCGACCCGACCGAGCCGCTGATGGTATTTGCCCGTGACTTTGGCGGATGCGTGGCAGAGGGAGCCATCATGGGACATTTCCGCGAGCCCTGCCGCCGCAAGGAGTCGGAGATTTATGAGGCGAAGCTGAAAGAGGTCGGCGTGCCGATTATCGCGCGCTGCAGTGCCGGTAACTTCGAGGGCGGGGACTTCTGGTTCCTCGATGATTATACACTGGCAATCGGTGTCGTGGACAGAACCAATTTTGACGCAATCCGTAACCTGCGTGAGCAGATGGAGAAATTTGGCTACACGGTAATCGGAGTTCCGTGTCCGCCGGAAAACCTGCATCTTGACATGTGCTTCAACATCGTCGCGGACAAGGTGTGCGTGGCGGCGACGGAGCAATTACCGTATTTCTTCCTGAAAATGCTTAAGAAGCGCGGCTTTGAAATCATCGACGTGCCGAGTGAACTGGTATTCCGCCACGGCTGCAACGTGCAGGCACTTGGCAATGACAAGGTGATGGTGGTCAAGAACAACGTTACCGTCAATGAAAAATTACGTGCACTGGGGTTGAAACTGGTCGAGGTGGACCTGGTAGAGATTTTGAAGGCAGGCGGCGGCCCGCACTGCATGACGTTCCCGTTGGTACGTGAATAAATGAATCGTAAGATTTGACTTTTTAGCCGAGACGCGAAAAACTACATGTTTTTCGCGTCTCGGTTTTTTGTGTGCGTCGCCAGGCGCATACAAATATAAAAGCAGGAGAACAAAAATCCCCTGCTTTTTCTGCAAGTTTCCTGTTGGTTGTCAGCCTCGCACAGCCTATAGCAGGGCAAAAACGGATTTGGACTTTTACCGACTTCCAATTGTCTACAACTTTAAATGCTTGCACATTAAAAACATTACTGTTCTTGAAGATATTATATGTGATAAACCTACAAAACACAATAGCAAAAATAACCAAAAAATTCGCGTAAAAAACATGCCTTATGAAGGAGAAATGGATGATGTATATGAAGAGTATGACTTTACGCGGGTTTTGTGATGCTTTACAAGCTATAGGGCGGTCAGTACACTAGCATACCTAATTTTAAAATCGTTATAGATTAAAAATTACTTGATAAGTAACGCAATATGCGTTACAATTTACTAAAAGCAAGGAGGTATAGCATTATGGAAAAAACGGCTACATTAAATTTGAGAGTAAACCCTACGGTGAAAGAACGAGCAGAAGCGGTATTGTCAAGACTTGGGATTCCGATGTCAACAGCAATAGATATGTATTTAAATCAAATTTCCCTTACAGGAGGAATTCCGTTTCCGGTAACATTGCCGAAGGTACCGGATGTAATGAATGCAGATTTGATGTCAAACGAACAGATTCATGCAAAATTGAAGAAAGGATATGATGACATAGAGGCAGGCAGAGTACAAAATGCGACGGGTGCATTTGCAAATTTTAGGGGGAAATATTGATTATGAAGCGGTATATGGTGGAAATTACGGATGATGCACTGGCGGATATGGAGAAACTTTATCATTACATTGCGTTTACGCTGCTTTCCCCTGAGAATGCGATGGGGCAGTATAATCGGATTGCAGACGAGATATTAAAGTTGGACATGTTTCCAGAGCGTTTTCGCATCATGGATTCGGAGCCGGAGCATTCAAAAGGGATACGCAGGATGCTTGTGGATAATTATTCGGTATTTTATGTTGTTAGGGAAGAGAAGGTGATTGTGACGAATGTTTTATATAGTGCTTCGGATATTGAGAAAAGATTGAAATCTTCTGAGGAAACACGCTCGTGGTTGAGGTGGAATAAAAAAGACGAAGGGTAGTTGGTTTGGAGATTCATCAAAAGTAATTCGAAGAGAATTAGTAGATAAATGGGCGATGCCCGGCGTACTGAATGTGAATGATTCAGTGCGCCGGTTTTTTGCTTA
>CATLEQ010000028.1 GCA_949915905.1 uncultured Lachnospiraceae bacterium
GCGCAAAACCGGCTTCAGCGGCTGCACCACTTCCTCGTCCTTCACGTCCTTCGGCCCACTCACCACGCGGCCATATTCCACGCCGCGCGCCGTCTCCACGATGACATGGTCGCCCTGCGAGATATTCAACTGTCCCGGTGCAAAAAAATATATTTTTCCCGCCGTGCGGAACCTCACTCCGATTACTTTCGTCATATTTTACAGTCTCCTTACAACTATTCTCACGGTCGATTTTATCTACCTCTTAATTCTCCTTGATCGCCAACAACAGCAAGTCCATCGTCAGCTCAAAATTCACGTTTGCATTCAGTCTCGCCTTCGCCTTTTCCAACGCGTCCAATATATTTTCAATACCTTCGTAGGAGCTGATATTCGCCCGCTCCTTAATGTACTTTAGCTGGTCGGCGAAAATGACCCTATTTACATTTTTCGTGGCCTTGTACATCAGCACGTCGCGGAACCAGATTGCAATCATGTCCAGATAATCATTCATCTCCAGCTTGTATGTCGTGCACCGCTTCACTGCCGCCATGAGGTCTTCCGTCTGCATATCGTTAATGTCGCGCATCAAATGTATGACATCTTCTTTTATTTCATTAAAATGATCCGAATTGGCCAGCATGACCGCCTTACCGATGCTCCCCTGGGCAAATGCGACACACACGTCCGCCTTATAATCCGGAACCAACAACTGTTCCATCAAATATTTCTTCACTAACTGGTCTTTCGTATTTCGAAGGCGCAGCATCACGCACCGTGAGCAAACCGTCGGAAGCAAGGCCCGGGCGTTCTCCGTCAGGAGCATGATGACCGCGTACTCCGGCGGCTCCTCTATGGTTTTCAAAATGGCATTTTGCGCCTGCTCCGTCATCAAGTCCGCCTCCGGGATAATGTATATCTTGTACGGGCTGCTGTACGGCTTTATGACAATGTCATTGTTTACCTGCGTGCGAATGTCATCCACGCTAATCGTGTTCGGCTTTTCATGCGTCACATAAATAATGTCGGGCTGGTTACCGTGCACGGCCTGCTTGCAAGACTTGCACTGGCCGCAAGGGTCGCCGTCCTCCTCCCTGTCCTCGCACTGCAGACTCATGGCAAACAGCTTCGCCAAAAGCTTCTTTCCTGAGCCGCGATCCCCGTTCAATATATATGCATGGGAAATCTTTCCCGAAGTCACCGCGCTGCTAATATATTGTATAATGTTCTGATGTCCTACCACGCTTAAGAAACTACTCATTTTATCACTCTTCTCTCTGTCCGTATCACCGTTCAGACAAGTCTGAACGGTTACCCGTCTATACCATTTTTCGTAATCGTCCTGACCCTGCCGGCGGCTTATGGCCAATCCTCACCTAAGTATATCACATTTTTTCTTGAAGATATACCCCGATTTTATCAATACAGTCCTCAAATTTCATATTTTCGAATTTTTTCCCGATTCCCGCCTTTTTCAGGTTCTCTTCCGAAAAATCTTCCTCATCCGCCAAGAACCTCCTGCACATTTCGGTGTACTTCGGCTCCTTTTGCATACGCTCCCGCGCAAGGGCACGGCAAAGCCGCTCGCCGTCCTCCACTTCCACGTACACCGGCACCATCATGTCCGCGCCAAAATATTTCCGCATGTTTGCGTAGGATTCCAGCGTGCCAATTACCAGGTAATTATATTTTTGCAAATCAATCTGCCCGTCGTCCGCCGTAAAGTACCGCCAAATGCCATGTTTCGTCTGATAAGAGCGCTGTTCAATCACCCGCCCCTCACGCTCCAGCTCGAGAAGGCGTTCCTCCCCCACAAAATGATACTCCACTCCTTCTGTCTCCCCTTCTCGTATCGGACGTGTCGTATACAATACGATTTCCTTATATTCGGGAAACCGGTTCCTTAGCTCTTTAAAAACAGAATCCTTTCCCGACGCACTTTTTCCCATAATATAACAAATTTTGCCCATCCCGCATCCCCTTTATGCCCAATGGCTGAATTCAAGAACGCCACCGGCGTTCTTGCCTCACGGCTCGCCGCACACTTTGATTTTGCTTGCCCGTTCAAGTCCCTCGATATCGAAATCCAACGACCGGTACAATTCCAACCGCTCCAATATCTCACGGGAAATCCGCTCTCCCGGCACGAGCAACGGAATTCCCGGCGGATAGAGGTAGGCATACTCCGCCGAAACGCGTCCCTCGCACGCTTCCCATGGAAGGCTCGTATCCGTTTCCCGCTTGTCCATCACACGGCAATCTCTTGTCCGCTGATTTCCCGGCCGCATTTTCCGCTTGTCCCTCTCCATCCTCACCGCCTCCGCGCTCGTATACACTTGCTCCGGCCTCGGCAGTTCGAACGCCCGCCCAACCCTAAGTCGTGACGATTCAAGTTCCCCCTCCTCTTCCAAAAAACCTTCTTCCATGGTTTGTAATAAATCACTCTCTACGTCCATTTCCGAAAATTTTCCCATGCTTCTATTTTGCCATAATTGCCCGTCAATTTCAAGCAATGCTTTGACAAGCCGCTCCATTCCCTCTCTCGTGTCCCCAACCGAGGTCATGGCAATCACATACGTTCCCGCCGCCATCTCCATCTGCAAATGATACCGCTCCAAAAGTACCCGGTACAACCATTTCCCCGATTTGCCGCATTCCCTTGTGGAAACCACAATCTTAGAACGGTCGAATTGCATGTATGACGACGCTCCTCCCCGCATTTCTGACACCTCATCCGCTGAGCGCATGCGCGGTGTCTCTTCCGCAAATTGCGCCTCTGACGGCTCCGCGAGGCGTAGACAGCGCAGTTTCCTCAACGCGTGCCTCGTCTGTTTCAAGATTTCCACGTATTCCGCAAACAATGTTTCCCCTTTTGTCTCCAATAAGCGAATACACTCGTCCATCCCCGCCATCAGCACGTAGGACGGGCTGCTGCTCTGGAAAATATGCAAATACCTTCTGACTTCCTCCCTGGCCACGATATTACCATTCATATGAAGCAAGGCGGTCTGCGTCAAAGCCGGCAACGTCTTGTGCAGACTGTGTATGACGACATCCGCCCCCAAAACATTCGCATTTTGCGGAAAATATCCATGAAACCCAAAATGCGCCCCGTGCGCCTCGTCCACAATCAGGGGGATGCCGTATTCGTGAGCCACTTCGGCGATCGCTCCCACATCCGATACCACGCCGTCATATGTGGGAGATGTGATTACCACGGCGCGAATCCTGCCGCGACGAGCGAGACTCTCTCCCGTCACCCCACACTTCTCCGACACCCGCATCTCTCCCATCGCACGCGCGTCCTCCTTGAGAATCCGCCTCACGTCCTCCGCGCCAATTTCCCCGTTCAAGTCATATTCCCCAAGATATCCCGGGTACACGTACTCCACCCGAAGCTCGTTTAAAAACGCCGCATGGTATGCCGACTTGTGACAGTTCCTCGCCATCAAGATTCGGTCACCCTTTCGCGTGCAGCCCATGATGGCACTCAGAATCCCGCAAGTGCTGCCGTTCACCAGATAATGTGTCTCTTCCGCCCCATACAGTCTTGCCGCCCGCTCCTGCGCCTCCTGCAAAATCCCCCTTGCATGGTGCAGGTCGTCAAACCCTTCTATCTCCGTGATGTCGATGCCATACGGAAGCTCCGCTCCCGTCAATTCCGGATTTCTCTTATGTCCGGGCATATGAAACCCATAATAATCCGAATCCCTATATGAAATTAATTTCTCATATAACGTTTCCCGCATCGTTCTCCCCTTTTCCCTTTTCTTTGCGCCTTGCATTATTATCTACTGCCGTTTTGCTCGCAAATCAGCAGAAAATTTGTAAACTATTTCTTCTTAATAAGTTTTAGTTTTATATTTCTTCTATCGGCAATCTTTTGAAACACCTCTACCACATACAAACATTGCTCCTTAAATGGCAGTGAGGACAGTTCATCATTGGATTGTATTTGCTTTATCGCTTCTCGTATCTCTGAAAGCTCTAATAAATTGACTGCCACGCAAAAGAAATTTTTCCTGCGCCCGTCATTATAATTAGAAAGTAAGTAGGAAAGAGTTTGTACTTTTTCCCGTTGTTCAAGATTATATTGCTCAATACCTATGCTTTGCGCTCTTTCTAAATCTGCTTTTCGCCGCCTGCTCGTAATAAAATAGTCGTATTCATCAATGTGTTGATATTTTTCGCATGGATATTGTTTGCATTCATAACAATATTCAATCTTTCCATGTTCAAGACTGCATTTCGCAATTTTGCATGATTGATTACCATTACCGCAACCGCCACAATAATTCCCCAAAAGCATGGGACATAGCCCGCAATTCAATCCGCAAAGAGAAAATAATTGGTTTTTTCGTTCAAATCCCTTCATAAATATCACTCTCCTAAAAAATGCGGGCGATGCCCGTTATAATCCAGCCCGCGCGGGCGCGGTGCCAAATCGTAACTACCGAATCCATCTTTGATACAAAGACAGAATCTGGTCGGTGAATTTTGCCAGGTCTTTATTGGCTCCGTGCTGGTTTGCCTTGACTGCTGCCAACAGTTTGTTGTAAGCCGCCAACAATTGGTCATAAGCGGATTTCTTCTGCATATGTGCCGGCTTCTGGATCGGAACAAGGGATGTAACGGAAATCCACTGATTCGTTGCCAGATTAAAAATTGAACCGGAACAAGGAAGTTCCGTCGCAAATCCGGTTTGTTCCTGAATCAAACCGGACAAGGTTTCCATAGATTCATCATTTCCATGAACGAGAAATATGCGTGAAGGTCCGTAAAAAGCAGAAATCCAGTTCAACAGTCCTGATTGGTCAGCATGGGAGGACATGGCCGCCATCGTTTCAATATGTGCCTGTATATGAATTTCCTCGCCGAATAATTTAACGGTTTCCGCACCGTCCAAAAGCACGCGCCCGAGAGTCCCCGCCGCCTGATAGCCGGCAAAAACAACGCTGCATTCACGCCGCCAGAGATTGTGCTTGAGATGATGACGGATGCGCCCGGCATCGCACATTCCCGACGCGGAGATGATAACCTTGGGAGCCGCGTCAAAGTTGATGGCTTTTGATTCTTCCGACGTGATGGATAAATGCAGCCCCGGGAAGCTAATCGGATTGACGCCGCGTTCTACCAGCTTCTTGGTTTTTTCGTCATAACAGTCGGTCATATTTTTGTGAAACACATCCGTTGCTTCCACCGCCAACGGGCTGTCTACGTAGACCGGGAATCCATCGTGTCCGTGGATCAGTCCGGCTTCTTTTATATTGCGGATGAGGTATAAAAGCTCTTGCGTCCTTCCCACCGCAAATGCCGGAAATACGACATTGCCGCCGCGGTCCAATGTCTCCTGGATGATACGTACCATGTCAGCCGTATGGTCGATGCCGGTCTCATGCAGACGGTTTCCATAGGTGGATTCCATGATGACATAGTCTGCCTCGTGAATATATTCCGGATTGCGGATCAATGGTTTGCCGAAATTTCCGATGTCACCAGAGAATACCAGTTTTTTAGAAATCCCGTTTTCGGAGATAAATAGTTCGATGGATGCGGAGCCAAGCAAATGTCCGGCATCAATAAATCGAGCGGAGACTCCGTCGCCTAACTCCACCAATTCATGATAATCCACACTGCGGAAATGTTTCATAACGCTGTCCGCGTCGAATACATCGTAAATCGGCTCGATTGTTTTTTGACCCGCCCGTCTGGCTTTACGGTTATGGTACTCCGCGTCGCTCATCTGAATGTGGGCACTGTCACGCAGCATGATGTCCGCCAACTCGGCGGTGGCCTTCGTGCAGAGTACCGTGCCGCTGAATCCGTTTTTGTAGGCAAACGGAATCATGCCCGCATGGTCAATATGTGCGTGCGTCAGAAGAATATAGTCGATGTCGGCATATTTGACCGGCAGTTCCGCATTTTGATAAAGATTTTCCCCTTGTTCCATTCCCATGTCTATGGCAATCTTCAGACCGCAGACATCCAATAAATGCAGGGAACCGGTTACTTCGTGGTCGGCACCGATAAAATGTAGTTTCATAACATCCGCTCCTCTCTAAGTGTTGTTCCTATTAAGAATTGTACCAAATTATTTGTATGTTGGCTAGTGTCTGAGCATGAAACGAAGAGGAAATGTGCGAAAAATAAACACCGCCTGCAGAAATGCATCGCTCACCGGACACAAGGAAAACACCCCTTCCATGCAAAAAGCACCAGCCTTTTATGACTGATGCCTTATACGAATAGTACGGCTATTTACAGCGACGCTTTCAAAATATCTACAATGGGAAGTGCTTCTTTTGCCTTGACTTTATCAATGATCAAGTCCCATGGATTACCTTCATACTTTGCCCCGGGCCAGTCACGAAACCGGCTCGGGGGATACATCCAAATCCAACTATTTTCCGCCAAACAGTGACGGATCATCCATAAGCTCCAACGGGTAGTCTCCCAAATGCTTTACCTTGAAGCCATTCGCTTTATACTCTTCATAATTGAAGGCATCGAGCTCGTCACAAGCCAGCTTGTGGAACTCATAAAAATTCGGCCACCATTCATAACCGTCTCCCAGATTGTTGGAAAGATACGCGTCCGCAATGTCACAGCCCATTTTCGGTGCCACATAGAAAGCACCCATGGCCAGCACGTTGACACCGTTTCCCGTGATGGCCCGAAGCGCGGCCGGCACGCTCTCCACCACGCCCGCCGAGACACCCGGACACTTGCTCGCGGCAATGTGGATGCCCATCCCGGTTCCGCAGAAAATCAACGCCCGCTCAAATTCTTTCTCCGTAATCATGGATCCCACACGAAGTCCGATTCGATGAAACATCAAATCCGTGTCATTTGGATCCGAGTCCGCCTTTACTCCCACGTCCGTCACTTCCCAGCCATACTCCTTCAAATGTTTCACGACCGCCTCTTTTAACGGAAATCCCGCAAAATCCGCTCCCACCAAAATCTGCTTGTTTGCTATCGTTTTCATAATATCATTCTCCTTGTCTTCCCTGATGAGGTTAAAATTTTTAGTTATACCGGATTTGCATTGCATTGTGCAATGACCATGTCAATCAACTGCATCGCCTCCGGCGGCAGCATGCCCGTCAACTCCACGATTGGACGCTCCTTGGAAAACATCAAAAACATCCCGTTTTCCATCAGATCCTTCGCGTACTCGTTCAAAAGCCGGTTACCCACCGGGTTCTCCATCAACTCCCTAAACAACGAGTCATGATCATACCGTTCCTTTTCAAAGGAGCTTTCCGTCTCATACTCAAAATGATACCTTCCCGATCCCAATGTTTCTTCCTCTCGTTCTGGAAGACTGACAATGGCTGTCGTATTCTCTGGAATCTCCAAATCCACGACGTACTTATGGTTCCGACAACTGATTTCACATCCAAGACTTCCGTACACCGTCTCAATCTTTCCTTTCATGACCGGAATTCCCTTAATCATCCGCGGAGCGATTCCGGACTTCTTATATCCCGGCTCCACGATTTTTAATCCAAGCAAGTCATGGTAAATCCATCCGCCGATAGAACCGTAACTGTAATGGTTGAGTGAATTCATCTCGAACTTATTAAAGCTTCCATCGGGATTGACACCGTCCCACAGCTCCCACATCGTCGTCGCGCCAAGCTTTACATGATACAGCCACGATGGGCAGTCCTCCTTTAAAAATACCATGCCGGCCTTGTCGTGCGCACCGTTTTCGGACAATGTCGGACAAAGGAACGGCGTACCGGCAAATCCGGTCGTCAAGTGCATCCTATGCTGTTTCAGATTATCTAAAAGCGTGTCAAAAATTCCTTTCCGATCCTTTTCTTCTGCAATGCCAAAATGCAGGGCAAGCACGCAGCCCGTCTGTGTCTCGCTAATCAGCCTTCCGTTTTTCGTAATGTATTCGTCCCGCATGTTCGAAATGATTTCTTCGTGCAGCTTCCGATATTTTTCCGCTTCCTCCGTCTTTCCCAATACCTCCGCCGCCTTCGCCACCAGGGACGTTGAATATGCATAATACGCGTTCGCCACGAAATGCGGGTCGGTAGAGCCTATTTTTTCAATCAGCTCCAGATTCCAGACCTCCTCCTCGCGTTTCAGCCAAGGTCCGCGCGGCACGTCCATGGATACCCAGTCGCCGAGCTGCTGCCCCGTTTTAATCAATCCGTCCTCCCCCGCCAAAGCCTTCGAATACTCCACGCAGGAAACCATGGTGTCAAACTGCTCCTCCAAAACTGCCTTGTCCCCATAATTTTGGTACACCATCCACGGAATAATCGCCCCTGCGTCATGCCAGATGGCAATGCCGCCTCCTGGTCCCAGGATATTGGGCACGGTCGTCGGGATTCCCGCCCCCAGTGATTGCTCGTATTTGATGTCCCGCAGCCATTTTTCAAAAAACAATGCCACGTTTCGGCAGCAAGCCGCCGTAGGAAGAAAGATTTGCGCGTCGCCCGTATAGCCCAGACGCTCGTCCCGCTACGGACAGTCCGTCGGAACGTCCAGGAAATTGTCCCGAAGTCCCCAGTCAATATTTTGCATCAGCCGATTAACCGCCTCGTTGCTGCACGTAAAGCTTCCCGTCTTTTCCAAGTCCGTGTGTATCACACAAGCCGTAAAATCCTCTGGACGAAGAGCTTCGCCCAAATCCTCCACCTGGATGTAACGAAATCCGTGATACGTAAACATTGGGCGGAACACGTCTTCCTCCCCGCTGCATATAAATGTATCCGTCGCCTTCGCGGTACGGAGGTTGACAGTATAGAAATTTCCATTTTCATCCAATGCCTCCGCGTGGCGAATCACAACCTTCGTGCCCCGCTCCCTCTGTAGCTTCACCTCCACGACACCCGTCAGGTTCTGTCCGAAGTCAATCACCACCTCGCCCTTCGGCGTAATGATTAACTTCTCTCCCTTCCTGCGCTCGGTAATCCGCACCGGCTCGTCCTGCTGTGCCGTCAAAACCGCCTTGGACTGCTCATATATCCTGACCGGCCTCACCTCCGGCATGGACTCAGGCGCATTTCCCTTGACCACGCGGTAGTCGATTACTTCTCCGTGATAAATTTCACCATAGCGGTGCGCCCCCGTCGTACTGCCAAAGCTTACATCCGTCGCGATGACCTCCTTCGTGCCATCCGCGTAAAAAATCTCAATCTGCGCAATCAACGCCGTCCGCTTCCCATAATGATTTCCCTGATTAAAGAAGCCAAGCACGCCCTTGTACCAACCGTTGCCGACCGTAAAGCAGATTTCATTTTCCTCTTTCAACAGCTTCGTGATGTCATATGTCTGGTACTGAATGATGGACTGATAGCTGGTCCACCCCGGAGCAAAATGGATGTCACTGCCCGGTTCCCCATTCACCGTAAATTCATAAATGCCCAGCGCACTGGCATATACCCTTGCCTTTGCCACCTCTTTTTGAATCTGAAATTTCCTCATAAACATGGCACAAGGCTCCAACTCATCCTCAAACCCGTGGGTAATCCACTCGGCCTGCCAATTGGCCGGAGTCATCAACCCGGTCTCAAACCATCCAGAAGCAGATGCCGATTCCCCATGATTGTCCGTGACTTCCACTTCCACGTCATACCGCGTCCGCGCTTCTAACACCCTGCCCTCCGCGGGATATCTCACGCCGATGCTCGTCTCTGCTGCCACGATTTCGGAGTCCCACACGGTCTCGTCTTCCTTCCGCACGATAATATGGTAGCTTGTCTGTACCGTATTCTTCTCGTCCGACCGAAGCTTCCACGAAAACCTCGGATTTTTCACGTCAATTCCCAGTGGATTCTCCTGATATTCCACCCTGAAATCATTCAAACATAACATTGCAACCTCCTCCTTTCCCTGCTGCCTTTTTCAAGAACGCTACCGGTGCTTTTGGCGGCACACAAGTCAGCTATATTGACAAAATTCAAGCAAACCTAACCATCGTCTTAAAAATCCAGCTCACATTTTCCTGCAAGCGGGCAAGCGCAATCCGCCCGTCCTCCACGCCCTTCACAATCTGACCTGTATAAGTTTCATCAAGCGACCCCGGTGTGAGCCAACAATTTCCGGCATTCACCATGTCCATCACGTCCACCGTGTCATAACTGGTCCAGTCCGTCATGATAAAGCCGTCAAACCCGCTCTCCCCCCGGAGCAACCCTTGTAAAAGCTCCTCGTCCGCCGCCGTCCCGCACCCATTGCAGGCATTGTACGCAGTCATGAAGGATGCCGGCATATGAACGTCCATGGCAATCTCGAACGCCCGATAATAAATCTCCCGCAATGTCCGCTCCGTCATGATGCTCATGTTCCGCTTGCGGCTGCTCTCGCAGTTGTTCGCCAGCAAGTGCTTCATGCAGCCCGCCACTTTGGCGCTTTCCAGTCCCCTGGTGTAATATCCGGCCATCGTGCCCGCCAGATATGGATCCTCGGAAAAATATTCCGGCTGTCTGCCATTCAATGGATTCCGATGAATATTCAGTGCCGGAGCCAATATCAACGGTGCTCCCAGAGTCTTTGCCTCCTCTCCGATCACCCGGCCGACCGCCTCGGAAAGCTCCTTGTTAAAAGAGGCACAAATGGTGGCTCCGGACGGCATTCCGATATTTTTTTCTTTCAAATTGACACCGCTGTTACCATCGGATACCAAAAAGACCGGCATGTCAAACCCATCCAGCTGCACGATACGGCCGGCCTCGCCGATGCCTTCCATTCCCCATCCCATGCTTCCGCAGATAGACACGCGTGCCAATTCCTCCACACTAAGCTGTGCCACGAAATCCTCGACCAGCTGCGGGTTCTTTTTGATATCGGCATACGTCAGTTTTTTCTCAGGCGCCTTGCCGTGAAATGCCGGTGCGAAGCTTTGACGTTCTGCCCTTGGCTCAAACTCCGTCACGCCTTCCTTTACGCCGCTGTATTCTCCCTTCGGCCATGTCTGCTCCGGTTTCTTCTTCGACAGCTCTTGTATCTCCCGATTCGGCCGCATCAGATTCGTCACTTGTTTCACCACGTATGTTTGCGCAAGCGTGAAACTTCCGCATTTCACCGCATTAACATCACTTCCCGCATACACGGTGTACTCGCCCGGCTCCATAATGTACGCCGCCTTTTTCTCACTATAAGAGGTCAGGTATTTGGCCGGAATCTGAAAGGCAATCTCCTGCGATTCACCCGGCTGCAGCAATTTCGTCTTTTCAAAATCCACCAGGATTCTGCTCGGCTTTTCCAGCCCCGCCGCCGGCTGCTGCACATAAATCTGCACCGCCTCTTTACCTGCACGTTTTCCAGTATTGATGACCTTGCTGCACAGTGTCAATCCTTCTTGCCGTGTAAAATTCACCGCATCCGCCCCGATTACAAACGAGGTATAGCTCAGCCCGTACCCAAACGGATACGCCACCGCCTTGTCAAAGGTCTTAAAATAGCGGTATCCCACGTAAATGCCTTCCTCATAGCAGGTATCCACATAAACCTCTTGATCCGCACCCAGCCGGAGCTTATCCACGCAATCGTAAAAATTCGCGCTCGCCGGGATGTCAAAATAATCCTTCGCCCAGGTATCCGGCAGTTTTCCCGACGGGTTCACCTTTCCGGAAAGGACATTTAACAATGCCTCTCCCGCCAGCATTCCTCCAAATCCGGAATAAATCACGCCATCTACGCCATATTTCTCCACAAAGGAAACATCCATCGGATACGCCACGTTCAAAATGGCTATGACATGGGAAAATGTCTCCGCGAGGATCCTTATCAATTGCTCCTCCTCGTCAGACAAATAATACTCACCCCTGGCCGTCGAGTTGTCCAAATTTTCTCCCGCCCCCCTCGTGATAAGCATTAGTGCGGTATCGGACTTCTCTTTCGCCCGTCTCAGCATTTCCGCATCCGGAACCAAATCCTCGTCACAGCCATAAAAAGAAACCAACTCTTCATTGAGTTCAAAATCCCCGCAGTCCCTCACCGCCGTCAAAAAGTCCACGATGTAACGCGGGTTGATTTTCCCCGCTCCGACCGCCCCTACCCGGAATTGGTGCATGGCCTTTCCAAACAGATTGAGCGTCATGCCCCCGGCAAGAGGCAGCACTTGACGCTTGTTTTCCAACAAAACGATGCCCTCCTCGGCCGCCTGCAGTGCCACGGCCTCATGCGCGGCATCCTCTTCCCTTGGCAGCACGCGTGGTGCCGACATCACTGTAAAATCCTGCGGATTCATCTCTTGCCCGTCCGTATCCACGAACCCTTCCACATGCAACGTGTATTCCTTTCCATACTCACATATCATGCCACACACGCGAATGCCAAGCACCCACATATTATTCATCACCGGCATAACCTTCAAGTAATGATTTTTAATTTCACGTCCATCCAGTGTCACTCTGCCACGCACAGAATCATCCATTGGCTTGGCAAAGCATAAAACGACACACCCTGAAAGATCCTTGTCCAGCATCGCGTACAACCCGTCAATTTCATGAAAGTCATATACGATTGGACCAAATGCAATCAGTAACGGCTTGTCTTCCTTTCCCCTCGGCATGTTTGCCAAAAAATCATTCTCACTCATTTGTCTTCTCCTTCTTTCTGAAGGCATCATTCCGGCAAATGCGGTAAAATCCCTTCTTTATTTAAATAGGGTATCCTCCGAAATCAGAGAACACCCTACGTCTATTACTCTTCCGTCTTAGACAACGATACATATTTCTGGAACGTCTCTTCAAACGCTTCCGCGCCGAGTGCATCTAACCCTTTCGCATACTCGTCCCACATATCCATGCCGCCCATGATGACGCCCGGAAGATTCTGCTTCTGATAATCCGTCACCGCAACCATGATCTTGGAAAACTCTTCCGATTCCTCCGGTTTCAGAAGTGCATTATAATCCATAATGCTGCCCGTGTTCAAATATTTCGTCCACTGCTCCTTCGCCAGAGTTGCTACATGCGTGTCGCCCTTGTCTATCGTGTATTCCCCGGTATTGCCCGTCATGGAATAATGAGCACCCAGTCTTCCCCCATGGATGGCATTTACCAAATCATTGGATGAGTCCACCGTCTTATGGTAAACCGTCTTTCCATCCTCGTCGGTCGACACCGTATATGCGGCATTTAAATCATAATCCGCGTACAAATTCGGATTTAATTCCACCGATGCCAGTTGTTCTTCACTCAGACCGATTCCCTGCGTCAAGGAGCCTTCCTCTGTATATCCCCAGTCAAAGAAGGTAAACAATGCCGCCAGATCTTTTCCTTCCGCCTTGTGCGTGATTCCCATGCCGCCGCCCCTCCTGCTGTCCTGGTAAAGCGAATCCGGTTCATGATACATCTGCTCTTCTTTGCCATACACGTCATTGATCGGATATGCCGCCGCCATCACGAACGCGTCCTGCTTGTCTTCCTCATTTGCGCAGGTCGTACGGATACCTGTTCCCAAAGAGTTCGGCATTCCGCCCCACAAGCCTACCATGCCTTGTGTCGTACCCGTCGTGTTAATTGAGAAAAACATGTCACTTGCACGTGTATGGAACTGCGTATCCATCCAACCATTTTCATACCATGTGCTCAAACATTCCACATAAGCTTTAAAATTATCCGAAGTCCCGTCAAAAGATACCTCTCCGTCACGTACATAGAAGAATCCGTTGCCCCCGCCAAAGGAAGATACCAGGTCCCCTTGTAACGAATATCCCGTATATTCGATGGTCATACAATAAGCACCGCTGTTGTCCGCCCAGCCTCTTTCCTCAATCGCCTTGGCAAACGCCTCGAACATCCACTCCCAGTCACTTACGGTAATCGGGTCACCGGTTCCGCTTGGGAAAATCACGTTGTCCTCGTATTCCTCGTCCGGATTTGTCCCCGGAGTCGCTGAAAATGCCGTCACCTCGTTTTTCTTCCATCCGTCCAGGTTCTCCTCTTCCAGCGCCTTCTCAAGCGGCGTCACCGCCGGATGTCCGTTCTCTTTGACTACCTCGCTCTCCCAGTCCCAAACATACTCTGTCGGTTCCGCATATTTCACGAGCCAGTCCCTGCGGTATACCGGTCCGTACCACGGATCCGCCACGCCGTCCTTCAATTCATAAAGCGCATAGTAATGTATCTCTCCATCTTCTCCCAATACGGATACCAACGGCTTCAGTTCTGGATGTGAATCCAAAAACGCCAGATAATTCGGCATATATTTTTCCACATATTCCGTAATGTCCATCAAGATTCCGGATTCATACAAGGACTGCGCGTTTTCCGTCGAACCATTCAAGTCAAGAATCTCCGGATATTCCCCGGTTGAAATCATCGTGCTGAAATTTTCTCCTTCGCTTCCGGCTATCGGCACGAGGAATGACAAATCCAGCTTGCGGCCGGTCTCCTCCGTTCCGATACCGCCGTTTTCCACGTCCCAGTACTGGGAATTGATAAATTGCACGACCGGGCTGTCCTTGTAATCATCGTAGTAAGTTCCGCTGCCGTCCGTCTTGTAAATCCACCAGGTAAATGACGCGTCCAGCCCCTCGCCCGAGTCGGCATCCGTGCCGGATGAACCCTTGTCGTCTCCCTTGGAACCGCAGCCCGCAATCATGGATACCGCCATCACCGCGGTTAAACCGATTGCAAAAATCCGTTTGAGCAGTTTGTTTTTCATAACTTTTAGCCTCCTTTGTTATTTTCAATTGCTTATCCCATATTATAGAGGCCTTTTTCAATCTCACTATCACTCATGTTTCTTTTTTCTCGTAATTTTGCACGAAACAGACGATAATTATATTTTACTCCCGGTTAAAGCTTTCCACATAGCGGTTCTGCCTGCGATACGCACTTGGTGTCATTCCAAACCGCTCCTTAAATTGTTTTCCAAAATGGCTCTGGGTCGCGAAACAAAAATACTCTGCAATCACAGAGATGTCATAATCCGTGAATTTGAGCATGTTCGCCGCATGCCCCAACCGCTCGCCGATAATGTATTGCTGAATCGTGACTCCCTCCTGCTGCGTAAACATTTTCGACATATAAGAACGGCTGACACCCAGGCTTTCCGCCATGTCCTGGATTTGAAACTCCTTCCTTAAATTCCTCGCGATATAATCCTTTGCCTTTTCCACATATATATTGCCCTTTTTGCGGTCTCTCGCCCGCTTCACCCGCTCCGTATAGTCCATCGGCATTTTCATGAACAGAAGCCCCATTTCCTCCAGTGTCTTACATTTTTCCAGCTTCTGCAAATAAACGTCCGATAAGTCATAAGCCTCCTCCGGGTTCATTCCGCCCCGAATGGCCGCCCGGGAGACCATGCAGGTTAGCGTCACGCAAAGATACTCCATCTGCTTCAGCTCATTTTGGGCGACCGTTCCAATCTTGTCAGCATCCACGATGTTTACATGCAACAATTGCTTCATGGCCGTGATATTGCCCTTCTCAACCGCGGCGACCAGTTGGTTTTCATACTCCACGCTGTCATGCGTCCGATTCATTTCTGACTTGTCAATCTGGTAATGTTCCATTTCCGCAGATTCCATGACATCTCCTTTTTCCTTCTTCTGCCATTCCACGAAAATGTCTTCCTCCGTCACACATTTTCCGCAATACCCGTAACACGCAATCGAAAGGATGCTCGATATCAATTCCAACGACTGTTTCACGATGGGAAACCGTTTCCCGCTATATTTGTGCTTGTGAAAATAGGAAACCTGCTTCTGCTCGCTCATCTCCTTGCGCGAGACCGGGCCAAAAATAAAATAGTTTCCGCCGGGGTCACAAAACGCGCCGAAATATACATAAAACTCTTCCATGAAAATAATCGGCTTCTCGCTCTCGTTTACCTCTTGTATGATTGCCTCCAGCAATTGCCGGTCGCAGTCCAATATATTATCCTCTTCCTGCTTTGGAACCTGCAGCACACAAGCCCCCTCCTGGTATACATAGGCGCGGATTTCCGTGTTGTGGCAAAGTCTTTCCAACAAAAATGAATTGATGGCCGTTGCTTCCATATCGCAAACACTCCTTTCACTTCCTTGATTTTACCATTGCCACAAAACCATGACAAGCAAATTGTTACTGGCAACCTTCCGCTATCCCCCGTCTCGTCTTGAAGCGGTTATGCCATACATTTTCCGGCACTTCCAGCACGTCCGCCGGCGGCTCGTCCTTCGCATAGACGACCGGCCCCCAGATTAAGTCCAGGATATGCCATGCGCTTCTTTTGGCCTTAAGCAGGGTGCTTCGGCAGGTCGCGCAATAGGTGACCACCGGATAATCCGCCAACGTTTCCACGCGTCTTTGCATCACCTTCCGCGTAAGCTCTGGATTGACCGGATTTACCATGCCGCCGTAACCGCAGCACCTGGTCTTTTCTCTAGAACATTCCGATTCCACGTACTTGTATCCGAGTTCGGTGAGAATCCAGCGGATTCCCTCCTGCGCCGCCTTGTCGCCGCGCGCGGAACAAGAATCATGGATGGTAAACACCATGTCACTTCCCTTTGCCTTTCCCCGCGCCTCCTCCGGCAGCCCGATGAGCGGAAGGATTTCCCACAGCGAATGACTTTTCACCTGGCTTTCTTTTTCAAAAACGGCCTTACAATTTGGACACGCGAAAATCATTTCCTCAATTTTTACGTCCCGTATGTCCGTCAAAAGCCCTTCAAACCTTTCCCGAAATAGCTCATACTGGCCAAGATCCCTCGTCGGCTTCCCGCAGCATTTTAATACGGCAGAAAACCCGGGCAATGCCTCTCGCAAATAGGCAACCGTTTGAATGACCACATCCGGATTATAAGAGGACAAGCTGCATCCCGGCATAAATCCATATTGTATCTCTTTATCAATTGCCATCGTTTTCACCTCCGTCGCATAAATCGGCAGACACGCCGCACCTGCTTATACAAAGCTCTCCCGAAACGCTCTTCCCCGACATGCACACTTTTGTCGTAAACATGGAATAAAATCCCAACGTCTGGTGTATTTTCACCGGCCGGTGTCCCGCAAGCGGCGCGTCTCCCCCGTTTGCCCTGACAAAATCTTTTCTGGATTCCATAAACGTCTCCCGAATCGGCAGCTCGTGCGGACATACGATGGTACAGTTTCCGCAATCATTGCAGGAATACGAAAGGTTCATGTCGATTGCCTGCCCCGCAAGAACCGGCTCGAAAATTTCCTTCGGGCATTTTCCGCATTCCTCCATCATGATACATTCCTTCAAGCAAAGCCTGCATTCGCATTTCAGGCAACGGGACGCTTCCTCCACCGCCTGCTCCTCCGTAAATCCTTCGTCAACCGCCGCGAAATCGCAAACCCGCTCTTTGACCGGCCGCATATTGTTATGCAGTCTGGGCAAGTCCCGGCACCCTTCCGGCAATGGGACGTCCAGCCTGCTCTCATAAGACCATTCCTGCTCAAAATCCCGGTCTTCCTCCAAGTCCTCTCCCTTCAGATATCGGTCGATACTGATTGCCGCCTTTCTCCCCAGTGCCATCGCCTCAACCACGATTTTCCCCCCGGCGGCATCTCCCGCCACGAACACCTTCTCCATGGCAGTCGCCAATGTTTTCGAATTCGTCTGGTAGCGTCCTCCGCCAATCTGCACGAGTGCCCCACCCGTTACGTCCTCCACCACCTGCCCGGTCGCCATGATTACCATGTCCGCCTCGACCAGTGCCGTCTCCTCGCCATACTGTGGATGGAAACAGCCATTTTCATCAAACACGCTTTTTATTTTCTGCAGCCGGACGGCTTTGACATTTCCGTTTTCTTCTATAATTTCCACCGGACCCCAGCCAAAGTGGCAGTCAACGCCTTCCCCCACTGCCTGGTCCAATTCTTCCTTTGATGCCGGCAGCTCCGCCAGGCTTTCCAGCGATGCCTGATAAACGGACTTCGCCCCGACCCGCAATGCCGAGCGGGCACAGTCCATCGCCACGTCTCCGCCGCCGATGACCACGACCTTTCCCGCTTTGCCCGAAATTGTTTCCGTCAGGTTGACTTCCTTTAGAAAATCAAGCGCGCTATAGACCCCTTTCGCGGCATGTCCCGGAATTTTTACCACGTTCCCCTTTTGCGCCCCGATTGCCACCAATACCGCGTCGTACTGCCGTACCAGCTCTTCAAACGCGATGTCCGTCCCGACCTTCACCTTCGTTTTCAATGAAATTCCCAATTTGTCCAAATAGCGGTACTCATAGTCCACCACGTCCCTTGGCAACCTATATTTCGGAATCCCGACACGCAGCATTCCCCCCGCCTTTTCTTCCTTTTCATAAATCGTCACCGCGTGTCCGGCCTTTCTCAAATCAATCGCGGCCTGCGCCCCGGCAGGTCCCGCCCCGATGACGGCGACGTGCTTGCCCGTGTCCTCCCCCACCGCAACGTCCCAGAGAGATTCGTCATCCGCCCGCTCTGCCGCAAAACGCTTTAGGGCCGCGATGGAAATCGCCTGCCCGAACTCGCGCTCCCTTCTGCACGCCTCCTCGCACGGATGCGCGCAAATTCTGCCAAGCGTCCCCGGCAAAAACAATTTTTCCCGAATGACTTTGACCGCTCCCTCGTAATCTTTTTCGGCAATCCTGGCCACATATTCTTTCACGTCCGTATGCATCGGACACCTGCTTTTACAAAACGGACTTTCCAGCCCCATGCACTGTTCTACAATCTTTTTTGTGTTCAGCGTCACCGTTTCACTTGATATGACTGTATTCATCACACTCACCCTTTCATACGCCAAATTCATGTAAACATAATTGTTCTGGCTGCCTTCAGTAACGGTTTGGCCGCGCCCTTTCGCGCTCTGGCCAAGCTGTTACCAAAACTTGTAGTTGTCACTTCCCTCGGGTTTCAAATTCCGTTTTTCTGCCTCGTCCCGTAGCATCGTAAGTAACTGAACGTGGGGAATCTGCGCCGGACAAACCAACTCACAGCTCCCGCAGAGAACGCATTTCCATAATCCGGAAAAAACGGCCTGCCCCACCCTGTCGGCCTCGTCGTGCGGGTCCAAGTGCCGAAATGCCACCTGCATCATCGCCCCCGGCCCGATATAGTCTTTATCATGAATCTTTAATGCGGGACAAACGTCATAGCACAGCATGCATTCACGGCAATTGTTTAATCGTTCCAGCGTATTCCAGTACAATTCATAATCAATATCCTCTGATTTTTCTACCGGGTTGAGTGTCTTTTTAG
>CATLEQ010000029.1 GCA_949915905.1 uncultured Lachnospiraceae bacterium
ATTGTTCTCCATACACATCGAGACCGCCGTCGTATCCATAGCGCTAAGTCCCTTCTTTATAACGTCGATATACGCTATTTCGTCGAACTTCTTCGCGTCGGGATTCTTCTTCGGGTCGCTGTCGTACACTCCGTCGATGGCCTTGGCCAGAAGCATCGCGTCCGCCTCGATCTCGATGGCCCGAAGCACCGCCCCGGTATCCGTTGAAAAATAGGGATGTCCCGTGCCGCCCGCGAAGAAAATCACCTTGCCAGCGTCCAACGCCTCCAGTGCCGCGTCCTTGGAAAACAACGAAGTAAACGAACCGCACACAAAGGGCGTAAACACTTCGGTCTTCATCCCCGCATAACGGAATATGTCCGACACGTAGATACAATTCATCACCGTCGCCAACATCCCGATCTGATCCGCCTTCGTGCGGTCTATCGTCTCGCTTTCGCGCCCCCGCCAGAAATTCCCGCCTCCGGTCACGATGGCAATCTGATACCCTTCGTCCACCAAGTTTTTCACTTGCCTTGCCACGTCCATGCAGGTTGCCTCGTCAAAGCCCGTCTTCTTGGCTCCGGCAAGTGCCTCACCGCTCAATTTCAACAACACTCTTTTCATAATCTACCTTACGCTCCTTCAAATCCGTAATCGCTAAGATGAAGTATAACACACATTTTCTGATTTGTCATGTATATCTTCCCTTTTTCCTTTTTCATTAAAAATCAACGCTACAATCCCATGGAAATTTTGAAGAACGGCCCTGGCACAAGGCATTGACAAAGACCCGCTAAAACTATATACTGGAAACAAGATGTTGGTGGCAGGCGGCGGCACGCCCATCCATGCATCAACAAACGATTACAAATGATTGGGAGATTTTTATCATGGACACTTTTTTATTGAAAGAATTTATCACGCTTTCTGAATTTGGTAATTTTCAGATTGCGTCAGAGGAATTGCACATTTCACAGTCCGCGCTCTCAAAACATATAAAAAAGCTGGAGGAAGAACTTGAGGTTCCCCTTTTTGACCGTACCAATTATGGGATTTCACTGAATGAATATGGCATCACATTTCAAAATTATGCCCTTCAGATTTGCCGTCTGGCAGACGAATCCATAAAAACGCTGGGCAAGCTGCGCACGGAAAACGACAACAAGTTTTGCATCGGCTTTATGGAGCTTCACGCCCATTATGGATTGATTGAGACAATTGCCTTATTTTGGAAGTTAAACCCCGACATTGAGGTTTCCATGGTCGAGGCAAAGGGGGAGCAGCTTCGCACGATGCTCGATTCCAACATTTGCGACTTCATATTTTCCGCGGAATTTCCCGACAACGAGGACAAATATCGCAAATCCTTCTACAGCTCCGATAAAATGATTGTCGTCCTGCCCGAAAATCATCCTCTCGCCAATCGGGAGGTTCTTCATATTGAAGATTTGAAAAACGAATCGTTCATCGTCCACAACACCATGCTTGAGGTACGCCTTCTCAGCGAATGCTACAACGCCGCCGGAATTGATTTACCAGGCTCCCTCCACAGCACCAAGGCATCAACCATACTGCGGATGATTCGGCAAAATCTGGGGATTTCCGTCATCAGCAAATCCTGCGTCCTCTCCTATAACCTCACGGGATTGGTCCTGGTGGACTTCGAACCACGAATCACATTTGACATCTACATGCTTTCATTAAAGAGGCATAAGCCCACCCCTTCCATGAAACGCTTTATAAAGTTTGTGGAAGAACAACAGAAAGCCAATTCGATTCTGACTTTGAACGAAACTTCATGAACACGACCGCGGACGGCGACCCGCGATTTCATTTTTTTCCGTGGCGTGCTTCAATTTTCTAAAGCGTACGCAAATTGCCACAGAAAAGATAAACGCCGCCAGGTATCCGGCCACGACAAACAGGACGCTCGCCGGCAAGCGTTTATTGACCGTGACAAAGACGCTTGCCGCCAACGTCGCCAAAAGTAACACGGCCTCTAAGCTTCCCGCGACTTTCATCATCCCACTTATCTCCTGATAAGTGGGACGCGTCATCCTCTTTCCCGCAACGCAAAACTTTACCGTGCCAATCGCCTTAAACAGAAAGGCAGCCATCGAAAGCATTGCGGGCGCCCCCACAAGAACATGATAATTGACGGCGCACTCGCATGTCGCCGCTTTCAAAAAACACAGTGCTTCCAACAGACATGCCAGTATATATACCACCTTTTCCCTTCGAATCACGCCGTCCGGCTCGTTCCAGACATACCACGGTCCATAATAGACATATCGGATTCGAAACCCTCTCTTATTATTCGCCGGTACGTCCACGGCCATATAATTCTCTTCAAATCGTTCTTGTGGAGTCCTCATATTCTCACCTGCTTCTCAAATTATACTTAAAATTCCTTTTCAGGCCATGCAGTTCACCTCTTCCGCCCTTGCGCATGCGACAAGGTGCCCGGGAGCCACTTCCCGCAGCGTCGCCGGCTCGTTACAGCTTTCTTTCGCATACGGGCAACGCGCCGCGAACCGACAGCCCGGCTTCGGATTAATCGGCGACGTAATCTCGCCTTTCAGCATGATCCGCCGCTTTTCCGCGTGGATATCCGTCGTGGGAATTGCCGAAAGCAACGCCTTCGTATAAGGATGCAGCGGATGCTCGAACAGTTCTTTTTTCTCGCACTGCTCCACCATCTGTCCCAGGTACATGACGCATATCTTCTTGGAAATGTGACGCACGACGGACATGTCATGCGTGATGAACAAATACGTAAGTCCCAGTTCCTCTTGTAAATCCATCAACAAATTCAAAATCTGAGCCTGGATGGACACGTCCAATGACGAAACCGGCTCGTCGCAGACGATGAACTCCGGATTCAGTGCCAATGCCCTCGCTATGCCGACACGCTGACGGCGGCCGCCGTCAAGTTCGTGCGGATAAGACATCCGTAGCCTTTTCTCAATTCCCACGGTATCCATCAGTTCCCTGGCCCTTCTTTGTACCTCGTCCTTACCGTATTTCGCGAGCAGCAAAGGCTCACTGATGATGTCCTGCACGGTCTGGCGGGGATCCAGCGACGAATAGGGATCTTGAAAAATAATTTGCGCATGTTTACGAAACTCAATCAGTTCCTTTTTATTCAAACGTGTCACGTCGCGCCCCTGATACAGAATCTGTCCGTCCGTGCTCTCCGACAAATGAATCAACGTCCTTCCCAGCGTGGACTTTCCACATCCCGACTCGCCGACAAGCCCTACCGTGGTTCCTTTTTCAATGGAAAAACAGACGTCGTCCACCGCGTGCACGGTTCCCCTGGGACTCTTAAAATATTTTTTCAAATGTTTTACTTCCATCAACTCAGACATCTCAATCCTCCCTGTCCTGCAACCCTCTCCAACAGCGCGTGTAATGTCCCGGTGCCAATTCCCTCAGCTCGTTATCAAACTCCCTGCACGCATGGCAGGCATGCGGACACCGTGAACGAAAGGCGCATCCGTCCTCCAGTACCGTCGGGTCGGGCAAAAGTCCCTCGATTGGCGTCAGCCTGTCCACGTCCTTATCCAAATCCGGCAGTGCCGCGAACAATCCCTGCGTATACGGATGTGACGGTTTGTCAAAAATATCCTCCTTTGAACCGCTCTCGACAATCCTTCCGGCATAAATCACGCACACCTTGTCGCACACTTCCGCCACCACGCCCAAATCATGTGTAATAAGAAGCATCGCCGTCCCGATTTCTTCCTTCACGTTCTTAATCAAGTCCAGCACTTGTGCCTGTATCGTAACGTCAAGTGCCGTCGTCGGCTCGTCCGCGATTAAAAGCTTGGGCGAGCACGCCATCGCCATGGCAATGACGACCCTCTGCTTCATCCCGCCCGAAAACTGGTGCGGATATTCGTCCGCTCGTTCCCCGGGGATTCCCACCATCTCCAGCATTTCCACCGCTTTTTGATTCGCTTCCGCCCTCGAGCATCCGTGATGTTTCCGATCCCCTTCCGCAATTTGAGAGGAAACGGTTTTTACCGGGTTCAGTGCCGTCATCGGATCCTGAAAAATCATGGAAATCTCATGTCCCCGCAAACTCTGCAGCTCCTTGTCGGACAATTTCAGGATATCCTTCCCCTCATAGTAAATCTCGCCTTCTAACGTCTCGACGGCATAATCCGGCAAAATCCGCAATATGGATTTCGCGATCGTCGTCTTTCCGGCTCCCGTCTCCCCGACGAGCCCCAGAGTCTGTCCCTTCTCCAATTCGAGGGAAATGCCATTGACCGCGTAAACGGTTGCCTGACCCGATTTGTACCGCACGTTGAGGTTTTTTACCTCCAACAATTTTTTCTTCTTATTTTCCTCTGACATCTATATCCCTCCGATTACTTTTTCAACTTCGGATCCAACGCGTCACGCAATGCGTCCCCGATCAAATTGAAACTCAGGACGCAAATCACGATGAACACGCCCGGCACAATGACCATGTGCGGACAATCCCGAATATGGTTCCTGGCACCCGCCAGCATCGCCCCCCACTCCGGATACGGGGGCTGAACCCCCAATCCCAGAAAGCTAAGCGACGAGGAAGCCAGGCCGTTTCGGCTGATGGACATGGCGATTTCCACGATGATGGGAGAAACCGCGTTGGGTATGATGTGCCCGGTAATGATTTTCCTGGTCGGGCAATTAATCGACACGGAAGCCTCAATATATTCCATATCACGGATTTGCAGAATATTCGCCCGCATCAGGCGGGCAAAACCGGCGATTCCCGTCAATCCAAGTGCCGCCACACAATTATTCAGCCCGCTTCCGAAAACGGCACAAAACGCCATCGCCAAAATCAATTGCGGAAACGCCTGAAACACGTCCAGAAAACGCATCACGCAAGAATCCACCAGGCCGCCGAAATATCCGGCAATCGCTCCCAGCGTGACGCCGATCACGGCCGAAAGCACCGTCGCCGCCAATCCAATATACAGTGTATAGCGCGCCCCATACAAGACACGGGACAACAAATCCCTTCCCAGTTCGTCGCATCCGAGCAGGTGCATAAGCGACGGCCCGGACTTTGCATTCAGGACATCCAGTTCGGCATATCCCCAGCGGCACAGATACGGCGACAATACGGACAAAAGCACAATCAGGACAATCAAGACCATCCCCATCACGGCTCCTTTGTTGTGCGAAATACTGTGCCAGATATAAGCTAACGACCCGGGTTTCAGGCTTTCAGACGATTTTTTGCATCCCCGTCCCCCATGGTGCCCCATTTTCCCATGTCCGCCATGCCTTTTTTCTCTCCTTACTTCTTTTTCCGCACCCACGTTCTCAACCCTACTCATCTTTCCTGCCCCCCTTTCTATTTCTTGCGACATACTGGGCCTTGATGCGCGGATCGACAAACGCATATACCAAATCCGTGAGCAGCATGATGATCGCGAAGGCAAACGCGATGAATATGATGCCGCCCGTCACGACGGTATAATCCTGGCTGCCAATTCCATTCACAAGATAAGGACCTAGCCCCGGGATGGAAAAAATAACCTCTATAATCGTGGCCCCGCCCAACATTTGGCCAAATCGCATTCCCACTATGGTGATGATCGGAATCAGCGCGTTGGGGAGCGCGTGCCCATAAATCACTTCCCTCTCGGAAAGCCCTTTCGACCTCGCCATTGTCACCAAATCCGACCGAATGACCTCCAACATGCTGGCCCTCGTCTGTCTCGTAAATCCCGCCAGCCCCCCCCCCAGGGAATTGGCGATTACGGGCAACACGAAATACTTTAGGCCGCCTACGCCGGAAGACGGAAACCACCCCAGCTTTAGCGCAAACAACAGCACCAACAATAGGCCTACCCAGAAGCTGGGCATACAGTCCAATAAAAGCGTGACAAACAAGGCGATCTTGTCCTCCCACGTATTCGCCCTCACCGCGGTGCGTATCCCCAGCGGCAGGCCGACTATGATCGTGACAAGAATACTCCCTATCGCTATTTTCAGCGTGTTGGGAAATCGATCCGAGATGGCCGTCTTAATCTGCGTCCCATCGACAATGCTCGTCCCAAAATCAAAATGAAATACCAAATTTCCAATATACTCGCCCAATCGGGTGATATATGGCTTGTTCAATCCCATGCTCTCCCGTTTCAGTTCAATCTCCTCCTGCGTATGATTTCCGCTTCCAAGCGCAATGACCGCCGGGTCGCCCGGCACGAAATCCATAAGCGTGAACATGATGATTGCCACCACCAGAAGAGTCGGTATCAATATCACTAGTCGTTTCACAACATAACGTATCATAGTGGCATCCTTTCTGCATCTGCTTTTATTCATGGTAATGTTTGCGTCAGCAAACATGCACGTTTACCGAAAAACCGGTGCGCCTTGTACCAACGCGCCAGGAAACCCACATAGGTCTCCTGGCGCGCCACCCATAAAAGTCAAGGCGTCATCCAAAAAACTTCACCTTATCTCCCCTTATTTATTCCACCGAGGCATATCCGGAGTCAAATACCGTCGCCTGCGGGACGATGTCCCCGCGCACCAGGCATAGGCTCTTGATTCCCGACTGCGTTACGATGGACTTCGTTTCGTTATACAAACCTATCATGTAGCACTGCTCCGTATAATAATCATGGAACGCGTTCATATTCTCTTCCGACCTGTCGGCGCACGCCGCCGCAAGCAACTTCTGAAGCTCGGCATCTTCCGTAAAGCCCTGCGTACCATGCTCATAATTCTTCTCGCTGAACAATGCCGACCAGTACGTCGTCGTGAAATCCAGTACCTGCTCAGAATAAATGGTGATATCCCACATGGTACTGTCCTGCATATACGTCAGGAAAAGGGAGCGGTCATACTGATTAATCTCGGCATCGATTCCCGCGCTTATCAACATGGCCTGCAAGGATTCATACGGGCCGTTCGGTGCCGGGGCATTTTTCAGGATGCGTATTTTCAACTCGCCTTCCTCATATCCCGCTTCCTTCAAAAGCTCCTTCGCCTTCTCCACATTCATCTCGTAATAAGGATCCTCATCCCAGTCATCTACATAATCCGGGGTCGCGTTCGGACACACGTCATGGTGCAGCTCTCCCTGGTCATGTCCGTTTGCCAAAAGAAGCGTCCATGAATCAAAGGCATAAGCAACAGCCTGACGAACCTTCACGTCACTGCAGACAGAATCATCACTGGTATTAAAAATCATATAGTCGTTCATCGCGTTTGCATACTTTGTCACGTGATATTCTGAATTCGACTCGAACCGCTCCAAATCGACGGCATTGATTTCCGCCAAATCCACCTCGGAATTTTCCAGCGCGACCGAACGCATCGACGGCTCGGTAATGCTCTTTACGACAATCTGTTTCACATTCTGGTATTCCACTACGCTCTTGTCGGCATCGTTCGTTTTCCAATAATCCCTGGCTTCCAACGTCATGCCGGACCCGGTCTGGAAATTCGTCACCTTATAAGGTCCCGTCGTGGCGGGATTTGCCTGGATTTCATCATCACTGGCACCCTCGTACCATTCCTTGTTACAAATCGTGCCGTTGACAAGCACTTGTTCTATCGCGCCCTCTTCACCGCTTTTCAGATGAATTTTAAATTCATAGTCGTCTACGACCTCGCCGCTCTCATAATACGTGTTGACATAGGTAATGTACCCAAGTTCGGAAAGCTTGTCCAAGCTGAATACGACATCGGAAGCCTTGATGGGATTCCCCAGGCTGTCCGTGATATTGTCATATGTTTCAACTTCTTCAACAAACTTTTCCTTTGTTGACCTGCCCTCATTTTAACATTTCAAAACATCCCGGTCAATTCGATTTGGCGATGCCCCCTTTCCCAAATGGAAAGAGGGATTGTATACCGACACGTTCCTTTTCAGTACACTAGGCCAGAAATCGTTCCAGCCATCGCGCCACGAAGTCATGCGTCGTTTTCATCGTGTCGCCAAACTGCCCCGGATAGGTTTCGCAGTGTAAGGCCGTCTCAAATTTATGGTTGGCCCCCTCCACGAAAACGAGCGTCTTGTCCTCGCTCGCCGCCATGTCGTAAATGGTTTCCGATGCCAGGTATTCCCATCCCGCCGTCATGCCCATCACGAGCAGGGGCGCATGGATTCCCCGCATGTTTCCCGGCGGACAGCTATAGCTTGACGACCAGTCGATTCCCCACACGCCGTCCTCGCCGTATCCGAAGTCCGCCTCCGTGCGGATTGCGTAAGAGTAGAGGTAATTGCGAACCGTCAGTATGCGCGCGCCTCCCACCAGCCGCCCCGTCAGCCCCTCGTCGTTTTCCGGCTTCCTGACGGAATGAACGATTTCCTCCGTTACACTGCCGTCACCGTGCAACAACAACCGCGGTTTCCTGGTGTGAGCCATGAGCGACACGTCCTGCGCGTACAATTTGTTATTGAAAAAAGCCTGGTCGGCCCCGGGGATCACGAGTGGCTCGTCATCCTCATAGAGCCCCTCCCCCCGTTCGATTTTTTCCAGCCGTTCCAACGCCGCCTGCAAAATCCGGTTGTTGCGCTCTCCCTGCGCCTTCTGGAACCTGCGGACAAACTCGCTTGAATACTTCGAGCCGCCCCGCACGAATCCGTTCCTCGGGTTGAACAAGTCCAGACTTTCGTCCAGTTTCCTCCCCGTTTCTTCCCATGTCACCGCCGGATCCAGGCTAAAAAGCTACATGGCCGCGTTTCCCCAGTTGGCATCCAAGAGCATGATTCCGTCCGCCGGCGCAAGTGCCTCCCCGTCCGGATAAGGCAAGATCTTTTCCGTCCCCTGAAACACGCCCGGCCCGTTTTCGGCAATGCACTGGTAGGCGCTCATCAACGTCGCCCCGCCACTGTGTCCCATCAAGACGATTTTGCACCCCGCCACGTTGCTCCGGAGCCATTCCACCGCCGCCTTCACGGCGTGCATTTTCTGGTGCTGGTGGAAAAACATGCCCTCCTTCGTCATCACGTTCGCACAAAGGACGCGGTATCCACGCCTCGCTAACTCCCTTCCCGTGGGAAACGTCAAATAGTCCTCGTCGGAATGCATGACCAGCACGCATATCCGGCCACGGTCGTTTTCCTCGCACGGCTCATACAGCACCCCGGGTACCCGCTTTTCTAAATATACAAATTTCTCCCTTACTTCCATGCGTCATCCTCCTACTCTCATGCCGGCCCTTCTTGCCCCGCCGTCGCGCTCTTGTTCGCCAACGCCGCGGGCTCCCCGTCTTGTATCGCGCCTTCTCCCGCCTGCGCCTTCATTTCCCGAATCAACCCAAACGCCTTTACCGTCATGGGAACGATGACCACGAGGCTCACCAGATCCGCCAATGCCTGCGAGGCCGCGACCCCGGTCACCCCAATCAGCCTCGGTACGATGAGGACGACTGGCAAAAAGCAATACCCTTGTCTGGCCGTGCTCAAGACCAACGCGTTCTTGGCCCGGCCAATCCCGCTGTAAAACATGTTGACAATCGATCCCAGGGCATGCGCGAACAACGTGACACACTGCAGGCGGATGCACAGTACGCCGATCTGCAGGACTTCCTTATCCGCCTGACTGTTGAACACATGCACGATGGGGCTTGCAAACGCAAAGATGAGCGCCCCGATTCCTATCGCACCCAAAATAGAAACCTTGATGCTAAAAGCAAGGCTTTCCCTCACCCTTTCCGGCTTTTTCGCGCCCCAGTTAAATCCAACCACCGGCTGGTAGCCTTGTCCGAATCCCAAAATGATCGCAAACGGGAAGTCCATGACGCGGTTCGCAACCGACAGCGCTGCCAGCGTCGCCGTGGAAAACGAAGCCGCCACCCGGTTGATGGTAACCGCGGCGACCACGCTCAGGGCAGAACGGAAAAAGGACGTAGAACCGATGGACACCACGTCTTTTACATCCTCCCACACGAACTTGAACTTGCGGATGCTGATTGTCACGGACGTGTTCTTCCTTACATACGGCATGATGAGAATGGCAAAGCTAATCGTCTTGGAAATAGCCGTCGCCATGGACGCTCCCGCCACGCCCAAATTCATGCCATATATAAATATCGGATCCAAGATGCAGTTTAATATCCCTCCGAACCCGATTCCAATCATCGCGTACGTCGCGCTTCCCTCGCTGCGCAGGCACATGTTCAAAATAAAGCTCCCAATCATGAACGGTGCCGCGAGCAACACGTACGTGGCATACTGCATGCTGTATTTCAGGCAGTCCTCGGTCGCCCCCAGCACACGTACCATCGGCTCCATCGCGGCCGCGCCCAGCGCGGCAAACAAAACTCCGATCGCGATTCCGGTAAAAATGGAAGTGCTTAAGACCCGATCCGCGTCCTCGTCCTTCTTGGCTCCCAAAAGCCTTGCGATGTAACTGCAGGCTCCGGCCCCGATCAACGATCCCACCAGCGTGATCGTCCGTTCGAGCGAGCTGTTCACGCCCACCGCGGCCGTCGCGTTCGTTCCCAGCGTGCTGACGAAAAACGTATCCACCAAATTGTAAACCGTGGTAATCAACTGGGCAACGATGGTCGGCACCGCCATGCGCGGTATCAGGGTCTTTATGTTTTCCCCCAACATCATGTCTTTTTTCTTGTCTTTTATATTCGCAGTATTCATTCTTGTCCCTCTATTTATTAATCTGCAATGCTTTAATCTGCAACGTCGTTACGAGCAATCTTTCCTGATCCTTTTTCATCCGACGATCATTCCACCGTTGATGTCAATTCTCGCGCCGTTTACGAAGCCGGATTCCTCGCTGGCGAGAAACGCCACCGCCCCCGGCAGGTCCTGTGGAACCCCCAGTCTCGGAATCGGCGTTCTTTCCAGCATCCTCGCCCTATCCTCGTCACTTAACGTGGTCTCGTCCGGAACGTCCCCCTCGATATGTCCGATGATGATGCAATTGCTTGTAATCCCCTTCGGCCCGAGTTCCCTCGCCATCTCATAAGTCAACGCCTCCAGCGCGGCCCTGGAAGCGGCAAAGGCGGGATCCAGGAAGTATCCCCCGTTCCTTCCGTCCATCTGCGTGATATTGATGATCCTCGGAGCCTTGCTCTTTTCCAGATACGGCATCGCGTTTTTCACGTTCACGAACGCCGAATGCGGAAGCTTCATGGTATGCTCCCATATCTCGTCGTCCATCTCGTAAAAATTATGCCTGATATGCCCGCCCTTGGCATTTACAATCACGTCCAGGCTTCCAAAACGCTCATATATAAGGCGCATCATATCCGCCATGTTCGGATTCTTTTCATAAATTTCCGGCGCGGCCTCCATGTTCTTCTCCCACTGCGCCTTCGGGTTCTGGGCCAGTCCCATGACCTGATCCTTGTATTTCGGATCCAATTTCTTGATTGCCTTCTGTGCCTTTTCATGATAGCCACTTAGCAGGCACACGTTCATGCCCTTTTCCAACGCCATTTTGACAATTGCCAGCCCGTCATTCCCGGCTCCGCCGGTAATCGCCATCGTCCTTCCTTTTAACGTGAACATATCGTTCCTCTCCTTTCGTCTTCATGCCTATGTCAGTCAAATTATCCCTTACAAAACGTAGAAAGGCAATTCAGATTCGGCAACGCCCGTTTCCCATTCGGAAAGGCGATTTTCTTGACTTTCGTTTTTGACAATGCTATGTTGAAAACGGGCAAGAGAAAGGAGGTTTTCATTCATGGATGACATACAATTTTGCGAACGGTGCGAAAACCATTGTCCGATAAACGAGCTAAAATGCGGCAGAGGACGACGCTTTTTCAATCTCGAAGCACCAGATAACGGCGACGGTGAACACCACCGCGAAGATGAACACGGCCATAGGCACGAAGACGAACACGGTCATAAATACGAAGGTGGTCACGGCCATGGGCATGCAGGCGGACACGGCCATAAGCACGAAGGCAAACATGCACACAGACACGAAGGCGGACACGAGCATGAAAATCAGCATGCCCACGAAACCTCAACAGAAAGGAGCGAATGAACGATGAAAATACTATTGGCAGGAGAATCCTGGATGACCGGAGAAAGCCATACAAAGGGATTCGACCACGTAACGCTTGGGCGGTATGAAGAGCCCGGCCTTGCATTTATCAAGACTTTGGAAGAGCTTGGGATGGAGGTGGTCTGGTATCCCAATCACATGGCACAGAAATATTTCCCCGAAACGGTAGAAGAGCTAAAGGAATTTGACGTGGTCGTTTTAAGCGACATCACGAGTAACACGCTTTTGCTGGATCCCGACATGATGTTTGGCTGCAGGATTCATGGAAACCGTCTGGAAGCCATCAAGGAATACGTGCGGCAGGGCGGAGGATTCGTCATGATTGGCGGATATATGAGTTTTGCCGGAATTAACTGCTGCGCAAGATATAACATGACCCCGCTTCGCGACGTCATTCCGGTTAAAATTATGAATTACGACGACCGGATGGATACCCCGGAGGGCGTAAGCCCCGAAATCGTCAACCCCGACCATCCCATCCTGAAAGGAGTCAAGGGACCATGGCCAAGATATCTGGGATACAACTACGTGGAAGAAAAAGAAGGCACCGACGTCTTAGTAAAGATTCGTGATTCCGTGGGCCTTGCCTGCGCCCCCTTCGGAGACGGCCGCGCCGTCGCGACCGCGTTTGACGCGCTTCCGCACTGGGCACTTCAGGAAGTGCTGGACTGGGAATGCTATCGCCCATTATGGAAAAACATCATGGAATGGGCCGCCGGTACCATTTGAAAAAATTCTGGCCGTGCGGCTGGATGCTCCGCCGGAGCATCCAGCCCACTCATGCATTTGCAAAATTCAAAAATCAAAAAAATATAGAAAAAGGAGTGGATAAACATGTACTTACAACCACGAGGACTTTCCGACGAAGAAAAGAAACTTCCCCTTGCCAAATATTATGACATTCCCATGGCCATGCCGGATCCATTGACGATGCAAATCGTCAACGGCGGCCCGATGGATCCTAAGGATGTTCCGAAACCGGAAGATTTCGCGGACATCATGCTTCCTCCCGGGAAATATGGGAAAACGGAAATGGGATACTGCGTGCTGCCCGACGGCACGGGATACTTAGCCGTCTATAAACGGTTCGATCCCCGTATCACGAAGGAAATGCGGAGATGGTACGGCCGATGGATGAACGTCTATTCGAAAGGAACCGTTCCCGGGCAAGGGAACCTCCGCTATAAGATTTGGAATCCCATCGAGCATATCGACCACCACTTCGTCAATGGAAAAGACGGCAGCGACGGCGTCTACACGTTGGAAACGTTGGACCTCGGTGCCGGGGAAGAACCGATTGGCAGCGTCCATTATACCGTTCCCGAATCGGACTACCCATTGTACGGGATATCGGAAGAAAAACTGGCCGAATATAAAGAAATGGGCTGCAGCATCCGCATCGCGTGGGAGACCTTCGACATTCCCGGTTCCCATTTCTGCGTGGGCGTCACAAGACCCCATCCCCTGGGCGGCTTCGAACAACTGACCCGCGAATGGATGGGATACAAGCCCGTTGACGGAAAAATCATACGGGACGATTACCCCGTGACGGAAGATTATTTACGCAACATTATAATTCACAATATCATGGAATTAAACCACATGGTACATTTCCTGCCCGCCGTTTACGAGACGTACAAAGACCTGCCTTTGGACGCGGACTAAAGGCCTGCGGTGAAATTCAAAAAGTTAATGGAGTCGGCATCTTTGCCGGCTCCATTTTTCACCGTTAGCATCGATGTACGGATGGCACCCAAATCTATAAAATGAAACATTGACAATCCTTCCCGAATGTTTTAAAATAGGTACGTTTTTAAAGGAGGATTTTCCATGATTATCGTATTAAAACCGCGTACCACGGAAGAAAACATCGCCCGTGTGGAGCATTTAATTAAAAGCAAGGGGCTGGACACCCATATCGTCCGCGGCTCCGAGATGACCATCATCGGCTGTATCGGAGATACCACCGCCGTCGACCCGAAATTGTTCGAGGTTGATTCCTCGGTTGACAAAGTCATGCACGTACAAGAGCCTTACAAGCTGGCAAACCGTGCCTTTCATCCGGAAAATTCCGTCATTGACGTCTCCGGCGTAAAGGTCGGCGACGGCCACCTGGCCATGATTGCCGGGCCGTGCTCCGTGGAATCCTACGAGCAAGTCTTAGAAATCGCCAAGGCCGCCAAGGCATCCGGAGCGAACATGCTGCGGGGCGGGGCATTCAAGCCGCGAACCAGCCCGTACTCTTTCCAGGGACTTGGATTGGAGGGGCTGGACATTCTCTGTGCAGTCAGAGACGAGGTAGGATTGCCCATTGTCACCGAATTGATGTCCGACAAATATCTGGACGTTTTTAACGAAAAGGTGGATTTGATTCAAATCGGTGCCCGTAACATGCAGAATTTTGACCTTTTAAAGCAACTCGGCCAAGTCAAACGCCCGATTCTGTTAAAGCGTGGCTTAAATGCCACTTACGAGGAATGGGTCATGGCCGCGGAGTACATCATGGCCGCCGGAAATGAAAACGTCATCCTTTGCGAACGGGGCATCCGCACATTTGAGTCATTTACCAGAAATACATTGGATTTACAAAGCATCCCGGTGCTGAATCGCAAGACACACCTCCCGGTCGTCATCGACCCGAGCCATGCCGGCGGAAAGTGGTGGCTGGTAGAGCCAATGGCAAAGGCCGCGGTCGCTGCCGGGGCGGACGGATTAATTATCGAGGTACACAACAACCCGGAATGCGCACTGTGCGACGGGGCACAGTCTTTAAAGCCCGCCAAATTTGACGCTCTGATGAAACAACTTGTACAGATTGCACAAGTTGTCGGAAAAACTCTTTGACATACAATACGCGAGACTTCATCCAGATAACGTATATGCCATCAAGGCTCGTCGCACACGGAAATGAATATCCAGCGGCAAGAGAAGGTGCCCGGGGGTATGACTCTGGCTCGTTGCTCGCGGAAATAAAGTTTTAGCGGAAAGGATTCCATCATGAAATTGACCGTGGATTTGGGAACAAACAGTTACCCGATTTATATTGAAAATCACATTCTCGCAGACGCGGGTTCCTACATTTCGCAGGTGTTCAAGGGGAAACGGATTATCATTGTCTCGGATGACAACGTATTTCCTCTTTATGGGGAAACCCTGCTCTCCTCCCTGGAAGCTTGCGAGTGCCATACCCTGGTGCTGCCGCACGGCGAGCCGACCAAAAGTTTTGAAAGCCTGCCCGCCATCTACCACGCCATGCTAAAGGCCAAGATTTCCCGCAGCGACCTTCTCATCGCGTTGGGGGGCGGCGTTATCGGCGACTTGGCCGGATTTGCCGCGGCCAGTTATTTGCGGGGCATTCAATTCATCCAAATCCCGACCTCATTACTGGCACAAGTGGATTCTTCCGTCGGCGGCAAGGTGGCGGTCGATTTGCCGGAAGGCAAGAACCTGGTCGGTGCATTTTACCAACCGAAGCTGGTACTCATCGACCCGACGGTGCTTGACACATTGCCGGAGCATTTCATCCACGACGGCATGGGCGAAGTCATCAAATACGGCTGCATCAAAGATAAGAACCTTTTTGACACCTTGAAATCCCATACTTCATTTGAGGATTTAAAATCAGACCTGACAAATATTATCGCCCGCTGTATCGACATCAAGCGCATCGTCGTGGAGCATGACCAATTTGACACCGGGGAACGCATGCTTCTAAACTTCGGACACACATTGGGGCACACGATTGAGCAATACTACCACTATGAGCGGGAAAGCCACGGCGAGGCGGTTTCCATTGGCATGTACCAGCTTTGTCTGACGGCGGAAGCCAAAGGATTGACAAAAAAAGGATGCGCTGCACAGATTCTGGACATGCTGGACATTTACGGGCTTCCGCATGAGTGCGGCCTTAAAATAGATGCTTTGACAGATGCCATTACATTGGACAAGAAAAACCTAAACAATCATTTGAATCTCGTACTATTGCATGAAATCGGGGATTCTTATGTCCATCCGGCCAGCGTGGATTTCTTTGACGGGATGGGAAACGTTTGACAACGGATTATAATTACCCGTACATTTTATGCAGGTTATACCAGCCATAGGAAAGGAATTGACCATGAACGTTTTCAAAAATGGCACGAATGACATCTTGCACTTCGGCGTGCTGGGCGAAAAGATCGGCCACAGCCTTTCACCGGAGATCCACGCAGAGCTATTAAAACAACAAGGGCTTTGCGGAACTTATGAAAAATATGAAATGAGCCGCGAGGAAGTTGAGCATTTATTTGCCTTTATGGACGAGCGGCACATTACGGGACTGAACGTGACCATCCCTTATAAGGAAGTCCTCTACCGCATGGTAGATGTTTTGGACGACGCCGCAAGGGAAATCGGTGCCGTCAACACCGTTTGGCGCAAAAACGGTGTTTCTTATGGATACAACACAGACTATATCGGGGTTACCAGTATGTTTGAAAAGGCCGGCGTGAACTTGTCAGGCAAGGATATCGTCATCCTCGGCTCCGGCGGTGCCAGCAGGGCCTTGATTTATGGTTTCCATCAAAAAGGGGCGAAAACAATTACGATTTCCGCCCGCAATGAAGCCGCAAAATGTGCACTGAAAGAGTCCTTTCCCTATATCGGGCTTAGCACGCTCGATAACATCCCGTCCGGCGACATCATCATCAACACCACGCCGGTCGGCATGTATCCCAAAGTGGGGGTTAGTCCCGTAGACGCTTCGGTACTTACCCGCTTTCAAATTGCCGCCGACATCGTGTACAATCCGTTGATGACGGAATTTTTGCGCCTTGCCAAGGAAAACGGCCTGCAAATCGTGACCGGCTTGATGATGCTCGTTGACCAGGCCATTGGCGCGGAAGAAATCTGGCTGGAAAAGAAACTCAATTACCACATGGGAGACAAGATACACGAAGAATTGGCGGGGCGGTTTTAAAACGACCTATATATTACGCCCATAATATTTTCTATTCAACCTCTCAAATGCTTCATCCAAATCAATGGGCTCCCCACCTTCGTCCATTTCTTTTTCAGATTCAAATATCGCCTGGTCGATGCGATTCGTATTTATGAACCTATCATATAGCTCACTACTCATAACAACCAAATCACTATATCCATTTTTTGTAATAAAAATAGGTTCTTGCACCTTATGAGCCATATCGGATATTTCACTTGTATTGCGAAGATCTTTAATCGGCATAATCAATGGCATATACTTCACGCCCCCCTGTCCTTCATTCTTCAGCGTCTGCCTCCGGATTCCACAAGCCGTCTTTGATCAACAATTCCCAGTTGGCATGGACGGTTCTTATTTTATGGTTAAAGGTCACGGGGGTTTCTTCCTGGTAAACATATCCCTTGTCCAGCATTTCCTGGAGAATCGCCCGAACCACGTCCACCGGTATTTGATTTCGCTCCGCAATGACATCCACGGTCTTCATGAATGTCGGATTGATGTTTTTGTTGGAGATATAACCGAAATGCCGTATGATTGTATCATAATATTTCGGAGTCAGTTCCTCCTGACAAGGGTACTCGATACATTTTGAGGCGGAGGCTTTCAACTGGTTGCTGAAAGCACCGCGAACCCCGTAAATGACGACTTCTTTTTTCTTTTTTTGCGTGAGGTACTTTGTCACGGGCTGGAAATGGCCGTCACCGGTAAAAAGTATGTAGGCATCTATATTTTTATTTTCGGCAGCCATTTGGTACAAATAGTCCAGCATGATGAAATCCGTCATGTCTTTTTTGGAACCGGGATGCGCGGTTTCTATGACGGTGTTGGTTGCCTCTCGAATTTTATAAAGTTCCTGATTTATGATTGGCTGGGAAAAGTCACCAAATACCAGGATATCCATAAGCCGAAATTGTGTTTCCAGCTCTTTGCGCCAGGCGGATATCCTAGGCTTAATCCCATACAAATTGTGGTAAGAATAATACCAGTGCTCATAATCTACGAAGGCCACCGCTTGTTTTAAAGCATCTGTGTTTTTCCTAAAAAAAGTTCGAATAAATTCCAATGAATTCCCCCCTTATGTTTGTTTTATCGCCATAGATTTATCATACGCCATGCGACCGCGTCAAGCATGCAAAGCTATACCGGCATTGTCACTATTACTTTACCATGAATTTTTGTATTCAGCAACCGCATATCAAAAGAATCTTTATCGATTACAATTCATTCCCACGCTGGCTTAGAGTAAATGGTATTTTTGTCGCCAAAATGTTCAGGCTAATCCTAGACATGCCAACATCGGTCATATTTCGCCCTTCCCCCACATATCTTATTAGAAACGGTTATCTGGTGATAGCATGAATTTTCATTCAGACTCTTTTCAAAAGCTGCGTTATTTTCTGACGCGCACCGTCACATTTACCTTATTGTTTACGTTCGCATTTCTGGCAGGCAGTCTCGCCGCCAGGCTCAAGGCGGCATACCTGCCGCCGCACCAGGAGGCCTCCGGCACGGCCACGCTTGCCAAGACCGAAAACTGGGGCCTGAGCTTCCAAAAGGAGGGGGAACGTCCCGTCGCCAACGCGTCGGCGGAAGCCTTAAAAAAATACAATGCCTATTATGCAAACATGACCGACGAGAAGGTCATTTATTTAACCTTTGATGCCGGGTATGAAAACGGAAATACCCCGGCCATTTTAGACGCCCTGAAAAAACACAAGGCACCAGCCACTTTCTTCGTGGTCGGCACCTATATCGAGTCGAACCCTGACTTAGTCAAGCGGATGGCCGAGGAGGGACACATTGTCGGCAACCATACATACCACCACCCGGACATGTCGCAAATATCGACCTCGGAAAGTTTTTCCAAGGAATTGCAAGACGTGGAAAACGCCTATAAAGAAATCACCGGCGGCGAGATGCTAAAATATTACCGGCCGCCGCAGGGAAAATACAACGAAAGCAACCTGCAGATGGCCAAGGTTCTTGGTTATACGACATTTTTCTGGAGCCTCGCCTACGTAGACTGGTATGAAAACGACCAGCCGACTCACGAAGAAGCCTTGCAAAA
>CATLEQ010000030.1 GCA_949915905.1 uncultured Lachnospiraceae bacterium
CCACCAACACCATCGTGAGCACCGTGGAAAGCAGGGACACCCCGATCTTTAAAAGTCCCCGGATGTATCCAATCACGACGCACACCACAAATATCAATCCCACTATCAGCAATACCATGTAATCCAGCGCTTTCTCCTTATCACATCTTTTACCTGGCCAGATAAACCTCCCGCAGCTCGTCCGTCCCCATGATATAATACCGATTCGGCACGGATGACGGAATGACCGCCAGCGCGTCAAGCCGCAAATCACATTTCAGCCGTAGAATCCCCGTGCTCGTAAGGATGCAGCACTGTGAACCGTCATACAAAATGACCTCGTCCCCGCTCATCTCCACGTTGGCATACTCACTGCCTATCGCCCGGGTCATCACCCTGCGCCCGGACGTGTTGTACAATTGTACCTCATATCCCGACTTTTCCTGGTTTAACACGACAAAACCAATATATTTGTCCGAATGAAAGGAAGCCTTAATCTGCTGCTCAATCTGTACCTCTTTCTTCTTTTCCGGTGCCTCTCCCCCTTCATATATGACGAAGGAATGGTCGCTTACCGCCACGGAAGTGCTATCATTCATAAAATACACTTCCGGTATGACGGCCCCGTCATATTCTTCCATACCGACCACGTGGTTTCTTTCTGACTTCCCCCGCTCCCCGAAATTATAATAAACCACGCGTGAACTCAAATTCCCATCCGCCGTATGGAGGTAGGACACCATCAGAACCGTCCCGTCCCGTGACATTTCCAAGGCAATCGGATAGCCGAGTTCGTCCGTCGAAACCTGGTTTTCCACCAATACGTTTCCCACCGCGTCATAGGTAATCACCTGGGGTGACGTCTCGTTTTTTAGAATGACGCTGACGATTCCCTGTCCGGAAACCGACATCTTCTCAATGGGGAGATTCGTCTCAAACTCCCCTTTCATCCCCTTCCTGGTAAATACCTGTATCACGTTGCCCCCGCCGTCCGCCACGGCAAATGCCCCCGCCGCCGTGTCAATCACGGGATTGGCAAACTGTCCGGGACAGATCCACTGCTCCTCGTTCTCATAATTCAAAAATGCCACTCCGTCCCGGCTATAACGCACGATGCCGCTTCCAAACGCTTGAAACCTATTGCTGTCGGAAGTCACTTTCTTGTACGCCCTGACCTTATGTACGGAGGTATACGGACGGCTTGTCACAAGCAAATACGTGCCGTAAAGCGTCATGGCCGCCAATACGGTGAAGGTGACGACCCGCCTGATTCGCTCGGTTCGGTTCTTACGTTTTTTTTTGCCTGATTTCCTCAAGCGTGGGAGGGGTCATGAGCCTTATGTTGGGATTCTTTTTCTGCGCCATATCATTCCCCTTGTTTTTGCGTCAATCTATCAACGCCTTTTTCCATTATGTGTTGCTATTCACGGCCCTATGTGCAACCGCGATAGTAACCATTATGTACATCAACGCCGCAAGTTCCCCGTCGACACGGGCATGTTCTGCAACGAATCAACTCGATGATACCATCATACCAAAACTTTCCTCTTACGGCAACACCAATTTTTGTCCAATGAAAATCAAATTTCCGTCCTCAAGCCCATTTACCTTGCATATTTCCTCAATATGGGAAATGTCACCGTACATTTTTTTGCTAATCAGTGCCAGCGTGTCCCCTTGTTCCACGATGTAAATGCCATTGCTGCCATTTTCCCCGGTACCTCCCGCCTGACCGCCGTTTTCCTGCCCGGATGCGTCTCCCGGCTGATTGGACGCGCCTCCCGGCTGACCTTCGCCGCCCTGGTCGTCATTTCCGGCCTGGCCACCGCCTTCTTGGCTCACACCGGCTTGTCCATCGTCTCCCTGACCGCCGCTTCCGCCCTGGCCGTCTCCCTGACTGGCATCGGCTTGTCCGGTACTCCCCTGGTCGTCACCTTTGGCTTGTCCGGCATCCTTTCCTCCGTCAGCACCGCCGTTTTTATCATTTCCGGTCACCGCCGTCACATTTCCACTGGTTTCCACCGCTTGTCCATCCTCGCCCTGCCCATCTTTGCCTGCCACATTTTCCTTGTCCGCACCGTCATCGCCTTGCGCCACAAGATTAGAAGGGTTGTCCGAACCGTCCTGCCCTGATTTTGACTTATCGAAACGATTCATGGTTGACACGCCCATGATAATGACAATCAATACCAGGCACGCGCTGAGACTGTACATGGCACGCGCCGTCCGCCTCTGGCGCATGCGCTCCTCCCGCTGGCGTACCGCCCCGCGGAAGTCCTTCGCCGCCCGATCCTCCACCGTTTCCGTGGGAGTCGCACCATTTTTCTTTCTGGTGGAAATCATATAATTTTGCATGCATGGATTTTTTTCATAATAAGTGTAATGCCCCTCGATTGGCAGCAAATCGTTGAATTTATGTACATAATACATTTCGTCCTTTTCCACGGAATCCTTCAAAACGAATATCGTGTTTTTCTTGGGAAATGATTTTCTATGAAGCTTGGTAATGCTCTTCTCCAGCGTAAGAACCGCCCCGGGGCGCGCGACAAACCAGCCAAGCATTTCTCCGTCCTCAAAATATTGCTTGCAGTCCTCATAGGCCTTCTTCCAGGTACTTTCATCTATCACATAATCAATGCCATCTTTTTTTAGTCCCTGCATCCGCACCGCTCCATATATGTAAACATATTCTTCCTCTTCCGTTTTCTGGAAATCTCCAATCAGGAACGCGCCTACCGCCTCCTCCCCGGACTTTTCACACAGTTGGGAGAAAAAAGTATCCACATAATCCTCCACGTATATCTTGGGTGTATCGTTTACATTGCCAATCTGGCGCACGTTTTTAGGTAATTGTCTTGCCATGTCCTTGCTCACCTCTGCTCAATTTTTTCCCTCGCGCCAGTGCTTGTCCACCGCGCCTTCGGGTACTCTTGCTATATCGAACCCATCATAGCATAAGAAAAAGGCTGATTTTAGCAATTGATGTCAGGTAAATTCGACAGATACTGCAAATGCATTACTATTTTTTCCTTGACATCTCATCCTGTCATCGCTATAATAGACCCATACCAAGAACCGATGAGCAAGAGTAGTAGCTTATGTACGAGGTATTTCCAGAGAGTCACGGGGTGGTGGAACCGCGGCATTACCGGCATTGGCGAATGGACTTGTGAGGGCAAACTGAAACCAGGCGCAGCGCAGGGCGTAGGGGCGACGGATTCCGACCGTTATCTTACGGAACATGTATGATGGTACATGGCAGAGCGCATTCTTTTATGAATGAATTTAGGTGGCACCGCAGAATTTTCTGTCCTATTATTTCCTTGGAGATAGTAGGATTTTTTCCGTTATAGGAACCTGACTTCAAACCTAATCGGACGGTATTTTCCCCGTTTCGGGGTACACTATAACCTGTCAATGAAAAGGAGACGAAAAAATGAGTGAGAAAACAATCCCTTACAAAATTTATCTGGAAGAATCCGAGATGCCGACCCAGTGGTATAACGTGCGCGCCGACATGAAGAACAAACCGGCGCCGCTTTTGAATCCGGGCACCTTGCAGCCGATGACGGCCGAGGAGCTGGGCGTGGTCTTCTGTGACGAGCTGGTAAAGCAGGAGCTTGACGATACTACCGCCTACTTTGACATTCCGCAGGAAATCCGCGACTTTTACAAGATGTACCGTCCGTCGCCGCTGGTGCGTGCTTATTGTCTGGAGAAGGAGCTTGACACCCCGGCGAAGATTTATTACAAATTCGAGGGTAACAACACCTCCGGCAGCCATAAGCTGAATTCGGCGATTGCCCAGGCTTACTACGCAAAACGGCAGGGTCTTAAGGGCGTGACCACCGAGACCGGAGCCGGACAGTGGGGAACCGCGTTGTCCATGGCCTGCGCCTACCTCGGCCTGGACTGTAAAGTTTACATGGTAAAATGTTCCTATGAGCAGAAGCCGTTCCGCCGCGAGGTCATGCGCACCTATGGCGCGAACGTGACCCCGTCCCCGTCCGAGACGACCAATGTCGGACGCAAGATTTTGGCGGAGCACCCGGGAACGACCGGCAGCCTTGGCTGCGCGATTTCCGAGGCCGTGGAAGACGCGACGACCCACGAAGGTTACCGTTACGTGCTGGGTTCCGTACTTTCACAAGTACTTTTACACCAGTCCGTCATCGGCCTGGAGACCAAGGCGGCACTTGACAAATATAACGTCAAGCCGGACATCATCATCGGCTGCGCCGGCGGCGGCTCCAACCTGGGCGGACTCATTTCCCCGTTCATGGGTGAAAAGCTGCGCGGTGAAAATGATTATCGCATCATCGCCGTGGAACCGGCAAGCTGCCCGAGCCTGACGCGCGGCAAGTACGCGTATGATTTCTGTGACACCGGCATGGTCTGCCCATTGGCAAAAATGTACACGCTTGGCAGCGGCTTTATCCCGTCCGCGAATCATGCGGGAGGTCTGCGCTACCACGGCATGAGTTCCGTGCTTTCGCAGCTTTATGATGACGGGTTGATGGAAGCGATTTCGGTGGAGCAGACGGCGGTATTTGAGGCGGCGACTAAGTTTGCCCGCGTGGAGGGCATCCTTCCGGCACCGGAGAGCAGCCACGCCATCAAGGCGGCCATCGACGAGGCCATGAAGTGCAAGGAGACAGGCGAGGAAAAGACAATCGTATTCGGCCTGACCGGAACCGGGTATTTCGACATGGTCGCCTATGGGAAATACAATGACGGGGAGATGAGCGACTATATCCCGACGGACGAGGATTTGGCCGTTGGATTCGCCGGACTGCCGAAGGTGGGTTTGTAAAATAAATTAGAAAGACCATTCATGGGGTGTCGAGAAATGATAGTTCCGGCACCCCTTATCGCAATATTGAAGTGAGGTAAAACATCATGGGAGAAATTCGTTTTGGAATCATCGGGATGGGGACACAAGGGCAGCTTTACGCCAGAATACTGGCCGCGAAGCCATTGATGGCAGGGATGACGGCTTTGGAGAGACCGGCACATTGCCGTTTGAGTGCCGTGTGCAACCGCTCGTCCGCAAGTCTTAAAGAGTGGGAAAACGAACCGGGCATTTCCGTATTTTCCGACTATAAAGAAATGCTCGCCGCCCATGTCTGCGATGCCATAGTCATCACCGTGCCGCATCTGTCGCATGCGGAGATTGCCGTGGAGGCCATAAGGCACAAAATACATGTGCTGTGTGAAAAACCGGCAGCCATAGCCGCGTCCGACGTTCAAAAAATGTTGGCCGCGTCCGTGGAAAATCCGTCGGTGAGCGTCGGCATTATGTTTAACCAAAGGGTAAATCAGGTTTATAAAGCCCTCAAAAACAAGATAAGCAGTGGAGAGCTTGGCATGTTCCGCCGTTACAACTGGATCGCCAACAATTGGTGGCGCCCTGACAGTTATTACGCAAGCGGCTCCTGGCGCGGGACATGGCAGGGGGAAGGCGGCGGAATCCTCGTCAACCAGGTTCCCCACCAGCTCGACTTGTGCGCATGGTTATTCGGCAGGCCGGAAAGTCTCTTTGCCATTTGCCGCGAAGGTGCTTACCGCCATATTTCCGTGGATGATGAGGTGACCTTGGTTTCCACTTATCCCGGCGGCGCAACCGGGGTATTCACCGCTTGCACAACCGACCCGTTGGGAAAGAATCGCCTGGAAATTGATTTTTCTAAAGGCAAGGTTATCGTAAACGAAGACCAGGAGGCGACCATCTATCATTTCACAAAGGACGAGGCGGATTGGAACGACACCTACGATTACCGCGTGTTCCTTGGTGCCATGCGACGTGACCCGGACAGCATCTATACAACGGAAATCATCAAAAATTCTGTCATTTTTGGACAAAACTACAAGTTGATGTTTGAAAATTTCGCCGCGCACATTCTATATGGGGAGCCTTTGATTGCAGACCTGAAAGACGGGCTTGTGGAAACACAGATTGCCAATACTGCCTACCTTTCCGCGAAGCGTCATGCACAATTGCCCTTTCCTTGCGAGGAAGAAGATTATCATGCATTCTTGCAAGACCGGATTGCGGCGGAAACCAGAAACGCCCACGCTAACAAATAATGAAATAAATGCCAAAGGAAAACCCGCCCTAACACAACACGTATCGCAAGGGCGGGTTTTTCTTTGAATACTTAAGGAAATTTTTTTCACCTAATTCGCGCCTTCCACGCTCATTAAGTGTTCAATGCCAGTTGCTTTCAGTTCGGTTACGCGAACGCTTTCACTTTCTCATAGATGCTCTCCGCATCCAATCCATATTTTTTCACCAGTTCCACGGCCGGGCCGGATTCCCCGAACGTGTCATTGATGCCAATCTTTAACACCTTCGTCGGTGCCTTTTCAGACAGCACGTCGCAAACGGCACTTCCCAGTCCGCCAATCACGGAATGCTCCTCGACCGTGACGACCTTGCCCGTCTCCCTGGCGGCCGCGACCACCAATTCCTCGTCCAACGGCTTGATGGTGTGGATGTTGATGACCTTCGCCCCGATGCCGTCCGCCGCCAGTTTTTCTGCCGCTTCCAGACAATTTGCCACCGGAAGCCCGGTCGCGATGATGGTCACGTCCTTGCCCTCGCGCAGTACCACGCCCTTGCCAAGCTCAAATTTATAATCCGCGTTATCATTAATCACCGGAACCGCCAGCCTGCCAAAGCGCATGTAAACCGGTCCCTGATGCTCGTAAGCGGCCTTGACCGCCGCCTTTGCCTCAATATCATCGGACGGGTTAATCACTACCATGCCCGGAATCGTCCGCATCAAGGCAATGTCTTCGTTACACTGATGGGACGCGCCGTCCTCGCCGACGGAGATGCCCGCGTGGGTCGCGCCAATCTTCACGTTCAGCTTCGGATAACCAACGGAGTTACGCACCTGCTCAAACGCGCGTCCCGCCGCAAACATGGCAAAGGAACTGGCAAACGGCACCTTCCCCGTCGCGGCCAACCCTGCCGCCACGCCTATCATGTTACACTCCGCGATACCGCAGTCAATATGACGCTCCGGAAATGCCTTTTTAAACACGCCGGTCTTCGTGGCCGCCGCCAGGTCGGCATCCAATACCACGACGTCCGCATGCTCTTTTCCCAATTCGGCCAAAGCATTACCGTAGCTTTCTCTCGTTGCGATCTTCTTTACTTCTGACATAATGCTTCACCCACTTTCTCCAAATCTGCCATGGCCACCGCGTACTGCTCGTCATTCGGGGCCGCGCCGTGCCAGCCAACCTGATTCTCCATGAAGGACACGCCTTTTCCCTTTACCGTCTTGGCGATAATCGCCGTCGGCATCCCTTTGGTTTCGCGTGCCTCTTTAAACGCCGCGTCAATCTGGTCAAAATCATTTCCGTCAATCGTGATCACATGGAAATTGAACGCCTCAAATTTCTTATCAATCGGGTACGGGGAATTGACTTCCGTAATCGGTCCGTCAATCTGCAGGTTGTTATTGTCCACGATAACGACGAGGTTGTCTAATTTGCGGAAACCGGCCAGCATGGAAGCCTCCCATACCTGCCCCTCCTGAATCTCGCCGTCGCCGAGCAACGTGTACACTCTATAATCATCTCCGGACAGCTTAGCCGAAATCGCCATCCCGACCGCCGCCGAGATGCCTTGTCCCAGGGAACCGGACGACATGTCCACGCCCGGAATGTGCTTCATGTCCGGATGTCCCTGCAGATAAGAACCTGTGTGACGCAGGGTCTTTAAATCCTCCACCGGGAAATATCCCCGCTGCGCCAATGCCGAATACAGTCCTGGTGCCGTGTGCCCCTTCGACAACACGAAACGGTCGCGGTCAGCCTTCTTCGGCTCCTTCGGGTCGATGTTCATCTCTTCAAAATATAAATAGGTGAAAATGTCCGCCGCGGACAAAGAGCCGCCCGGATGTCCGGCCTTCGCGCTATGTACGGCCGTCACGATGCCCTTGCGGACCTCGTTCGCCGTCTTCTGCAATTCTAATTTATTCATGGTTACCTCTCCTTGCTTCCTCATACTCGTTACTATTCTCCAAACACGGCCTTGTAGTCCGCCTGGAATTTCGCGATGCCCGCGTCGGTCAGCGGATGATGCGTCATCTGCTCAATCACGGAATACGGCACGGTCGCGATGTCAGCGCCCGCCAACGCGCAGTCCGTCACGTGCATCGGGTTACGCACGCTCGCCGCGATAATCTCCGTCTCGATTCCGGCAATGTCAAAGACCTCGGCAATCTCGGAAATCAAATCGGTTCCGCGCACGGAAATGTCATCCAGCCGACCCAGGAATGGAGAAACATATGTAGCGCCGGCCCTTGCCGCCAAAAGTGCCTGGTTCACGGTAAAAATCAAGGTCACGTTCGTCTTAATCCCCTCGGCCGTAAGCACCTTGCAGGCCTTCAAGCCTTCCGCGGTCATCGGAATCTTCACCACCATGTTCGGGTGAATCTTGGCAATCTCGCGCCCCTCGGCAATCATGCCCTCGGCATCCACCGTCGTGGCCTTTACTTCCCCGCTGATCGGTCCGTCCACGATGGACGCGATTTCCGCGATGACTTCCTCGAACACGCGTCCCTCCTTGGCGATCAGAGACGGGTTCGTCGTCACTCCGCAGATGACGCCCATGTCGTTTGCCTTCTTAATGTCTTCCACTTTCGCTGTGTCAATAAAAAGTTTCATGATTCGTTCCTCCATTCAAATTTGTGCGACCGGCACCCACCGTTCCTTTGGCGCAAATCCCCGGCATTTATCCCGGCAATCATCGTTCACGCCAATCCGGGCGGCGATGCCATTTTCGTTCTTTAACGATTATCATTGTAACTTCAAACCTGCCTTTGGTCAACCCCCCTTATCTTTATTAGTAATATTTTTAATTAATAAGCAAGAAATTATTAGTATAAAACAAAATATCCACTTTATACTCCAAATTTATTTTCCAAAAAATCCGCCAATTTACCGTATTCTTTCTCATGTTGGAATATGTGTCCTTATTTATAATTTACTAATATTATTGGACATCCTATTTATTTTACTATAATCATGCTTGCATTCTAAAATCCCACGGGTTATACTTATTCAAGAACGCCACCGGCGTTCTTGCGGCGGCGCACAAGTCAGCTATGCTGACAAAATACATCTTTGTGCGCCTGCCATCCGCCGGAGGCATATCAGATGGGGAATTGACTCCCGCCACTGATACAATTATGTTACTCACCGCCTATAGAGGCGGGAGTCGTTCCACATCTGATATAAATCGCGACACATATCCATGGAAGGTGGCAGAACATAAGGCTCTGCCACTTTCCACGTGACGTGTTTTTCAATTTGGAAGGGATTGATATACATGAAAAATTTGGGACATTACATGAAGCGTTACGCTTTTTTATATTTGTTGGGCTTCGTTAGCATGGTCATCGCGATTGCACTGGACCTTATGGCTCCGCAAATCACGAAGCACATCATAGACGACGTGATTGTCGGCGGACAAACCTGGCTTTTGATGGAGCTCCTCGTCGGGCTTTTAATCATCGCCCTCGGCCGCGCCGTCTTCCAGTATGTCAAGGAATTTTCCTATGATTATATTGGCGTGTCCATCGGCTTTCATATGCGCAAGGATTTATTTCGCCATATCCAGGGCATGTCCATGGACTTTTTTGACCGTCACAATACCGGCGAGCTGATGACTCGGGTAAAGGACGACGTGGACAAGGTCTGGGTGACGCTTGGCTTCCTCGGCATCTTGTCCGTAGAGGCGGTGACCCACACGGTACTGGTCATTTTTTTCATGCTGCGGCTCAACCCGTTACTGACGCTGGTTCCGCTTTTGATACTTCCGGCCATCGCGTTTTGTGCCTTTCGCCTGGAGCGGGAGCTAGGCGACGTTTACGACCAGATCAGCGACGAGACGGCGGAGCTTAATACCGTCGCGCAGGAATGCATCGCCGGCGTGCGCACGGTCAAGGCATTCGCCCGCGAAAGGTACGAGATTGAAAAATTCAGCAGGCACAACAAACGTTTTTACGATCTCAACATGAATCAGGCCAGGACGCTTTCCAATTACCAGCCGATGATTACCTTTCTGGGGAAATTCATGCTGATTGCCATCATTATCGTCGGCGGCCTGATGGTCATCGGCGGACGCATGTCCTTGGGCGACCTGGGCGCGTTTTCCGAGTACGCCAACAACATCATCTGGCCGATGGAAATCGTGGGGTGGCTGAGCAACGACATTGCTTCCGCCTTCGCTTCCTGGAAAAAGATTAAGAAAGTGGCCGCGCAGGTTCCGACCATCTCGTCCGCACCAACGGACGGCGATGCCCCCAGAGCATTCCATGGGGACATTGTCTTTGACCATGTGGGATTTTCACTCGACGGCCATGAGATTTTAAACGACGTCAATCTACACGTCGAGCCCGGCAAGACACTTGGCATCATGGGCATGACGGGCACCGGAAAAACCACGCTGGTCAACCTCCTCCAGCGTTTTTACGATGTGACGGAAGGAAGGATCCTCCTGGACGGAACCGACATCCGCGAGCTTCCCGTCGGGCAGCTTCGCGCCTGCGTCTCCGTCGTCATGCAGGACGTATTTCTTTTTTCCGATACCGTGACGGAAAATGTCAAAATCGGACACCGCGAGGAAATCTTACCGGACACGGTCGAATGGGCGGCGAGAAATGCCGGAGCCGACCGCTTTATCAATCGCTTAAGCGACCGCTATGAAACCGTCATCGGCGAGCGCGGGGTCGGCCTCTCCGGCGGCCAGAAACAGCGCATCAGCATTGCCAGAGCCATTGCCAAACAGACCCCGGTTCTGATTTTTGACGATGCCACCTCGGCACTTGACATGGAAACCGAACAATTGATACAGAAGCGATTGAACGAAGTCGGCCAGACGACAAAAATCATTATCGGACACCGCATTTCCGCCGTGCGCTCGGCCGATGAAATCATCGTGTTGGACAAGCATACAATTGCCGAGCGCGGAACCCACGACGAACTGATGGCAAAAAAAGGACTCTATTACCAGACATGGTGCGTGCAATACGGGGAAAGCGGTGAAGACAAGGACGCGTGCCAGGTGGAAAACGGCAAAAAGAAAGGAAACGGAGGTGCAAGCGCATGTCAGTAAACGCAATTAAACAAGACGAAACCATTATCCAAAACGTGTCGAAAAAAGCGACGCTTATGCGTCTGTACCGCTATCTGCTTTCCTATAAGGCGACCTTGGTGAAAGTGAGCTGCCTTTTGCTCGTCACCTTGTCCGTCTCACTGGCGACGCCTTTGATGATTGAGCGGGCCGTGGACACTTACGTGGCCGGTCGCGACGTTCCCGGACTTTTGCGGCTGGCCGTCATCGCCTTTTTGATGTTCGTCCTCTACATGCTTTGCACCAGACGCTGGATGCGCATGATTGCCGACGTGACGAACCGGATCCTTTTAACCATCCGAAGCGAATTGTACGAGCATTTACAGACTTTGAGTTTTCACTTTTTTGACAGCAGGCCGACCGGCAAAATCCTGGCCCGCGTCATCGGTGACATTAACTCCTTGAAAGATATTTTTTCCGACAGCGTGACCAAGCTGCTCCCCGACTTTCTAACCATTGTCGGCGTGGCGGTCATTATGATTGTCAAAAGCCCGCAACTTTCTCTGGCCGCTTTTTTGACCTTGCCGCTTTTGGCCGCCGGAATGTTTTTTATCCAATATTTCGGCCACAAATTATGGAGGATTCACCGGCAGAAAAATTCGAACCTCAATGCATTTATACACGAAAATTTTTCCGGCATCCGCATTGTCCAGAGCTTCGCCGCGGAAGCAGAACGGCAGGAGGACTTTGACCGCTGCGCCTTGGAATCCCGCGATACCTACGTGGCCGCGGTGCGCGTGGGTGACGCGTTTGGCGCGGTCGTGGAAATCGTATGGGGACTGGGTGGATTTTTACTCTATTTTATCGGCATCCGCATCGTGGGCGTGGACAAAATCGGCGTCGGAACCTTCATGGCATTTTCCACTTATTTGGCCATGTTTTGGACCCCGATTCGCAACTTGTCAAACTTTTACAACAAAATCGTCACCAACATTTCAGCGGCGGAACGTATTTTTGAAATACTTGACACCCCTGCGGAAATCACCAGTCTGGAGGACAGCGTGGAATTGCCGCCGATTCGCGGCGAAGTATGTTTCGACCATGTGTCCTTCGCCTATCCGGACGAACCGGAAAAATTGATTCTTGAGGATGTCAGCTTTACGATTCACCCCGGTGAGACCATCGCCCTCGTAGGACCGACCGGTGCCGGGAAGACAACCATCGTCAACCTGATCAGCCGTTTTTACGACGTGACAGAGGGGCAGATTCGTATTGACGGGTTCGACACGCGCCACGTCACGCTGGAGAGCCTGCGCCGCCAGATGGGCGTCATGACACAAGACACGTTTCTTTTTACGGGTACGATTCGGGAAAATATTTGTTACGGGAAAAGCGATGCCACCGAGGAAGAAATGATTGCCGCCGCCAGGGCGGTCAGCGCGCATGACTTCATTATGGAGACCAAGAACGGGTATGATACGGAAATCGGCGAGCGCAGCTCCCACTTGTCCATCGGGCAGCGGCAGCTTCTCGCCTTCGCCCGCACGATGCTTTCCGACCCACGCATTTTGATACTGGACGAGGCCACCTCCAGCATTGACACCCACACGGAACGGCTCGTGCAGTCAGGCATCGCGGCGATGCTTGAAAACCGCACTTCTTTCATCATCGCACACCGGCTCTCCACCATCCGTAACGCCGACCACATCTTTTATATAGATGATAACGGCATATTGGAGGCCGGGAACCACGAAGAACTGATGGCGAAAAAAGGGGCATATTATCAGTTATATGAGAGTCAGTTCGAATAACTAATAGGTTATGCATGAATTTTAAAGTCTGAAACCCTCGCCAGGTCAACAACAAACCGCTAACACAGATGTGCGAATGTAACACCCAATCGGACATCAAAACCAAGTGACTGATACATCTCCTCATCGCAGGGAGCGCAGCAGACGGTCAGGCTTGCCAGGCTGTTCTCCCTGCACCATTCTTGTGCCGCCCGCGCCAACTTCCGGGCTATGCCCCGTTTACGGAACGCGGGTTCGATGTAAAAATCGTCAAACACACCCAGGTCAGAACAAGCGAACGTGGAAAACGATTTTACCACGCTACACATTCCCACGACCCGGCCGCCGCACTTTGCGACAAAAAACAGAATCCTCCCCTCACGGATTGCCCGCCAAAGCCGTTCTTGCTTTTCTTCTGTCAACGCCTGCTCACCGATTTCTTGCAAAAAATCATTTTCAAGCTTCTTAAATTGCCACTCCTCCGATGCAGAAAGCATTTCAACAATAATTGAATCCTCCGTTTCCGCGACTTCCTCACAGATAGTAAGCTGGTTCTTCATAATACGTCCTCCCGACATTCCCTCCGCATTGCTTGCTTCTTACAATCACTTTATACTCACGACAGATTTTATCTGCCGTGAGTATTGCGCCAGCCGCAGCCGCAAAGCGGCATATTTCCTTATGCGGCTGTGCGCATCATATTATACTGAGCGGCAGTTAAATCTGCCGCTCAGTATAACATGCGGGCAATAGAAAATCAAGCCATTTTCCACTTTTCGGTCGCGCGGATGCAATGATACGGAATTCAAGAACGCCACCAGGGTAACAATTCCGCAGGTAATACACTATGCGATGCGATTGAGAACGCAAAGACAATAGATTATAAATTATGCCCGCATCCCACTAGACATTCCCCTCCAAAACCGATACAATAGGGGTACCGAAGATCAATCCACGCATAGCCAAAGATTCGTTGCGGGCAATCATTTGGCTCACTGCTCGCGGAAATGGGTCAATGCATGAACGCATACACATGGGAGGTGCTTTATGGGAATTTATTTAAACCCGGGAAATGAAGGCTTCGAGGAATCCATCCATTCTAAGATTTACGTAGACAAGACCGGACTGATTGCATGCACAAACGAACTTCTCAATACGGAAGAAAAATTTGTCTGTGTCAGCAGGCCGCGCCGTTTTGGAAAATCCATGGCATTGAAAATGCTTGCCGCTTATTATGGCCGCGGCTACGATTCCAGAAGCTTGTTTGCCGGATTGAAAATAGAGAGCGATCCGACTTTCGAGGAGAATTTAAATCAATACGACGTGATTTTCCTCAACATGCAGCATTTTTTGATTGAATCCCAAAAGCAGGAGCTGACGGAATACTTGGAGCAACAAGTTGTCAAAGAGCTTTATGAAACGTATGGCGAATTGTTGTCAGAACAAGAAACACGCCTTGTTGCCATATTGAGGCAAATCTATGCAAAAACAAAGAAAAAATTCATTTTCCTGATTGACGAGTGGGACTGCGTGATGCGGGAACGCCAAGAGTCCGAAGAACTGCAAAAGCAATACCTTGACTTTTTGCGCAACCTCTTAAAAGACCAGCCTTTCGTAGCCCTCGCCTATATGACGGGCATCCTTCCCGTGAAGAAGTATGGGTTACATTCAGCTCTGAACATGTTTTGGGAATATTCAATGACGAATCAGGGCTTTTTTGAAGAATACACTGGATTTACCGAAGCAGAAGTAAAAGAACTGTGCGATCATTTTGGAATGGATTTTACACAAGCAAGTAACTGGTACGACGGTTACCAGCTGACAGAATTCCCGCATATTTACAACCCGAAATCCATCGTGGAAGCAATGCGTCGCCATAAATTTTCAAATTACTGGACATCCACGGAAACTTATGATGCATTGAAACCTTACATGGACATGGATTTTGGCGGCCTTCGCACAGACATCGTGCAAATGCTTGGCGGCGGACGAGTCAAGGTCAACACGCGCAGTTTTCAGAATGACATGCGCAATTTCCGAATCAAAGATGATGTATTGACATTACTGATTCACCTTGGTTACCTCGGATATGATTCTAAAACAGAGGAAGCCTTCATCCCGAACAAAGAAATCATGGGGGAGTTCGAAAACGCCATGAGCGTCGGGGGATGGACGGAGGTCATGCGCGTACTCAACGCATCCAGACGGCTTCTTGAGGACACGCTCCGCCTTGACGAAAAAAGTGTCGCCGAAGGACTTGACCAGGCGCATATGGAAGTGGCTTCCATTCTGACATACAACGATGAAAACTCTCTTAGCTGCGCCATCAGTCTTGCATATTATAGTGCAAGGACAGATTACAAAATGATCCGGGAGCTCCCATCAGGACGTGGCTTCGCGGACGCCGTCTTTCTGCCTCTGCCTTCTAGTGGCAAGCCCGCGCTCGTGGTTGAATTAAAGTACGATAAATCCGCCCGCGCCGCCATACAGCAGATTCATGACCGGCAATACACGCAAGCACTCGAGGGCTATTTCGGTGAGATTTTATTAGTCGGCGTGAATTATGACAAAGATGACAAGAACAAGCCACACCAGTGCATCATTGAAAAAATCGAAAAATAACCGTTATTTTTCCTAACTGTGCGGCTGCAATCCGGCGGCTCACATACATGCAATTTATTACCATGCATGTGGACTGTCGGATTAGCAACCCACTCCATAACGAGTAAAATGTGACTGCTTTAGCAGACACAAGGAGAAAAGAATGGCAACAAAAAAATTTCAGGGGGCTGGTGTGGCTCATATGAGTCACACCAGCCCCCTATTTGGATTCATCTATTTTCCAACAGTTCCTTTCCATTTTCCTTATCCAAATCTGACATATCTCCTGACGGCGACATTGCCATATATAAAAATCGATTGCCTCATACAATACACTTGTAATTCTACTTTCTTGAGCCAAACAAAATCAAATAATAGGCCAATGCCCCGGGAATCACATCAAAAACATATAGTGTCTGCGGAAAAACAAAAAGCATCACCCACGTGATTTTCTCTGATAACGTATCCATCCACATGCCATGATGGACTTCCACCAACACATAACTCACAATTAGTACGACTGCGAACACGACGAAAAAGCACAACATGTCTTTCCAGTAATTATTTTTCCAGTACTCTTTCACCTTCCCCCACTTGTCTTTGCCTAAAACTTGTATGATTCCACCAACAATTCCCACTATCAAACTAACCATGGCAGCAATGGCAAATTCCGTTCCTGACGCAATCTCAACGGGCGTTTCCCATGAAAATATCACTTCGAAATGATAAATTGCGTCATGCACCACGGCCGTAAAATGATACAACGCCACAAACAAAATAATTGGATTTATCCAATTATATCTCCTGATTCCCTTTGCCAAACTCCTGGCCACATTCCTAACGCCACCCTCATCCTGGTTTACCATTGTTTTCTGCATGTTCACTCCTCCTTGTTTTGGTTTTAACTTTCCTCTTCGCTCCTGCTATATACCATCCATTCCTTTAACACGGACTCGATTACATCCGCAATTGGAATACGAACCCCTGCATATGTATTAATTTTGATTATACAGAAAACTCTTCTTATTTGCAACAATATTCTCATATTTCTCGCAGCAAATGCCCTTTATCTTTTTCTTCATCGTAACCCCCCTCCGACATTTTTCCAAAACTTAACACAAAACGGAAAAAACCTCCCCTCTCCACTACGCTTGTCCCTCAATTCTTATTTTTACCAAAGTATAGGATTCGCGTGTCTGCATCATAAATAGCAAATGTGTAATTACGTGATGACCCACGCGTGAACACAAGGGAATCATCCCATTGGTTTTTTCCTTCTTCAGCAGAAAGCTCATCTTCAAAATAATAATAGCCATGCTCAATCGGCGGAATCCGCGGTTGGTTGGGAGCACTCAAGGGATCCGAATTATTCACAAAAAAGGGGCCACCCCAACTAGTACCATATACTATCGTCAACAAGCCATTCCCCGGCGGAAACTCCTTCCAATGTGGAGCTTGTAAAATTGCCTTTTCCAGTTCATTATCGGAAAAGCTTAATTCACCATATTCCTTTCCGTCTATAGGAAATCCGCCGTAATTACGCTCATACGCAACCACTTCCCCTGCCATGCAATCCTCCTTACCAATCAGTAAAAAGAAACCCTCCAAATAATAAAAATAATGTTTCTTTATTCACAATACGCCATTCCCCATCCAGATTTCAATTGCCCAACTACAAAGTGCAAAGTCAACCGCAGTCACTATCATATGCGCCATCCTGCCAAGTGCCAGACTTATTTCATAATCATAGCATGCGACGTATATCCACATACTCACCAACATACCCACCAATCCCCATACCCACATAAGGCACATCAAACATTTGTTCAATTCCTTTTTATCAACATTGTTCCGAACACAAAAAAGGCGCGACAGACAAAAGCTCGTCATCCACATCACCATGGATGCGAACAAGACTATAACCATGATGGCAACTTTCGCGCTGACACTCTCCGAGATTTGCGGAATGATTTCATCCGGCATGGTACCACCAATCAATGCCGCCAATGTCACATGCGCAAGCACAAATAATGAAATAATGTATAGCCATTTTTTCAATTCGTCTTTTTTCATATTTTCCTCCCTTCTTGCTCGTATTGACTGAAACACGCCAGGTACTCAACTTCAACTATTCTATTCTCATGTCATGCATTTTGGCAGGGAGTCTACGCCCTGCCAAAACAAATCTTGTATTTTGAAAACCTTTTCTATGAGAATTAAATATCATAAACTCCTGCATACCATGTCGCCTCATATCCTAAATAAGTGGGGCAAGAGGATCCCGTCCATGCAGCATAAAAAACATAATAGACACCTTCATTTGTATTACCACGAACGACATATGCCTTTCCTTGCGAAGATTGCGCTTTTGCATTGGTTAATGACCAATAATCCAAATTCGCCGCAGCATTATATGCAAAACTACCAAGGATTGACACTACTGCCGCAGGAATCGAAATCCCCCAAACGTATACAGCCGCAGCTGAAATTGCTGCCGAAGTAATTCCTTCCCCTATCTGACTTTTTACCCAATTATAAATATCAGGTCTAGACATTTTAATCAAAGTTGCATCTACAACTTCCCTATTCATATACACTTGTGAATAAGGAAAATATGTCTCATACCACGGCACTTGGAAATTACGGTAAGAACCTCCGTTGCTATTGGTAACCGATGTCGTAAAAGGTTGAACAGACATCCCCGGGATATCCGTAATATCATTAACCACTATATGTATCCCATTATTAACCACACGAATATCCGCTTCTGGAAAGTCCTTCTCAAATTGCTCTAACGCCCTTTGTAAAGCCATTTTCTCCGCATCAACCGCCATGTCCTCCGCTTGTACCACTAATGAATTATTTACACACACAGTTGCAAATAATGCCAACGTCAATAGTAAAGAAATTATTTTCTTCATTAATATCCATCCTCCTTTATCCTTTTTATTTTTTCAAAATTTTCGCTCCCCGTTTACCGACAATACAAAAATTCTGCATTGGACTGTTCCTCCTCTCCCAATTCATTACTTTCCACCCTTCTTTAACAGTTCCATTATCCACTCCCAAATCGACTGCCCATCTTCAATCATGGCATCCACCTCCTTCCTAATCCTAAGAAAAAATTACCATGATATCCCAACATTTTCCATCATTTTGGAATGAACCGTCGTTTTTTGGAATGAACCGTATCCTCATATTCTGATACACACCGAAAACTCCCCATCCTTTACCCGAAACTTTATCTCCCCATTATAGCGTTCCACCGTCTCCATGACGTTTGACAAGCCATATCCATGCTTCCGTTTTTCTTTCTTCGTCGTATACATGCCCAATTTATCCACATCCACGTCCCATTCCACTGGGTTTTTAATGATAATGGCCGCCTCCCCCTGCCCCTCCTTCA
>CATLEQ010000031.1 GCA_949915905.1 uncultured Lachnospiraceae bacterium
AATCGCCGTGCTGGAGATGGGCATCAGCCATTTTGGGGAAATGACGCGGCTGGCCAAAATCGCCCGGCCGGACATTTGCGTAATTACCAATATCGGCTACGCGCACATGGAGAATTTAAAAAGCCGTGACGGCATTCTGAAGGCCAAGACCGAGATGTTTTCCAGCATGAATCCCGACGGCAGGATTATTTTCAACGGGGATGACGACAAACTCGCAGGATATATTCCTGAAAATGGCATCCGCCCGGTTTATTTCGGGTTGGACGAGGCGCATCCGTTTCACGCGGCAGATGTCTGTGACCGGGGCATGCGCGGGACGACGGTGACATTTGTCACGCCGGACTCATCATTTGAAGCCCACATCGCCATTCCCGGCGGCCACATGGTTTACAACGCATTGGCAGGAACGGCGGTCGGCTACGCCCTTGGCATGACGGATGAAGAAATCAAGGCGGGCATCGAGGCACTGGTTCCGCTTGCCGGACGCGGCCGTCTGATTGAGACAAACAAATTTGCCATCATTGATGACTGCTACAATGCCAATCCCGCCTCCATGAAATCATCGCTCGACGTGCTGGCAAAGGCTGACGGGCGCAAGGTCGCCATTCTTGGCGACATGTTTGAACTGGGAGAAAACGAGAAAAACCTGCACCATGAGATTGGCGCATATACCGTGGAAATCGGAATCAACGTACTTGTATGCATCGGCGAATTGTCCACGCATATGACGGCCGGGGCAAGAAAAGCCGACATAAAGGCAAGAGATTTCGGCATGATGTCAGGTAAAACCGACATAAAGGCAAGAGATTCCGGCACGGAGGCAAGCAATATCGGCATAAAGGCAAGAGATTTCGGCACGGAAATTTACCACTTTGATAATAAGGAAGACTTTTTTAGGCAGCTCGATCAGATTTTAAATAAAGGAGACACGATTCTCGTCAAGGCCTCCCATGGGATGGAATTTACGGAAATCGTCAACATACTGGAGAAATACTAACATGAACCAAAGAATGAAAAGTAACCTGATGCTCGTCGTGACTGCCCTGATTTGGGGCAGCGCGTTCGTGGCACAAAGCGTGGGCATGGATTACCTCGGCCCATTTACCTTTAACTCCGTCCGCTGTTTTCTTGGCGGATTTATTTTGCTTCCGGTCATCTGGATATTTGACCGGCAAAAAGCCGCCGCAAAGTCCAACACAGACGCGGCTGGCACCGTCTCCAAATCCAACGCAGATGACGCTGGTTCTGCGGACGGCAGTTCCCAAAGTGCTTCGCAAGAAGTGCAAAATCATCCCCGCACATTACTTATCGGTGGCATTTGCTGCGGAACCGCCCTGGCCGTCGCCAGTTCCCTGCAACAACTGGGAATCGTTTACACCACCGCCGGAAAGGCCGGGTTTATCACCGCACTTTACATTTTAATCGTACCCGTCATGGGACTCCTCCTCAAGAAAAAAGTCGGAATCAAGACATGGATCGGAGTCGTGTTGGCAGTCGGCGGCATGTATTTTTTGTGCATTACCGACGGCTTCTCCATTTCCGGCGGGGATTTCCTTGTATTTTTGTGCGCGATTGTATTTGCCGTGCATATCATGGTCATCGACCATTTTTCCCCTCGAGTGGACGGCGTGAAAATGTCCTGCATCCAGTTCTTCGTCTGCGGCATTTTATGCGCCATCCCGATGTTCCTTTTTGAACGGCCCGACCCGGTACAGATTCTGGCCGCCTGGATGCCGCTTTGTTACGCCGGGTTTCTTTCCTGCGGCGTGGCCTACACATTGCAAATCGTGGCACAAAAAAACACGAACCCGACAGTGGCATCACTCCTGATGAGCCTCGAGTCCGTGTTTGCCGTGCTGACCGGCTGGATTATCCTGGGCGAACGGCTTACGCCAAGAGAATTTGCCGGATGCGCGCTGATGTTCGCGGCCATCATCCTGGCACAATTGCCGGAGAAAAAGCCCCCGCAAAGCGAAGAATCCGCACACACAAGCTAAGAATCTGATACGGAATCCTGCCCTATCAGATTTTTCCGTTTCCAATGTCCGGTGCGATACCACGTATAGGAAATCAAATAGTTTACCGCCCACCCCAGCGGAACCGCGTACCAAATCACCTCGATGCCGAATACCGGGGAGAGCAGCCGTGCCACCGACACGCGAAGCGTCAAATTGACCAAATTCGCCAGCATGTAGACATTCACGTCCCCGGCCGCCCGCAAAATGCCGTCGGTGATGGACTTGAACCCAATCAAACACATGAAACAAGCTTCAAACCGGAAGCAGGCCGCGCCCACGGAAAATGCCACCGCCGACTCCGTCTCACTGACAAACAACGACACGATGGGACGATAAAAAAGCTGCGAAAACAAAATCAAGAACATCGCGAACCCTATAATGATCCGATACGCGGCGTGATAGCCTTCTTTCACCCTCTCCACTTTATTCGCTCCCAGATTTTGCGCGGCAAAGGTGGACATCGCGTTCCCGGTGGCAATCATCGGCACGATGCAGATGGATTCCAGACGCATGCCCGCGGAATATCCCGCCACGGCGGACGAGCCGAACGCATTGACCGCCGACTGCGTGAGTAACATGCCAATACTGACAATCGACTGCTGCACGATGGAGGGGATGGCGATTTTCAGGCCACTGAAAAACATCGAGGCATCAAAGAACCTCTTTCGCTCTCCACCTTCCGTTCCGGCACCACTTCCCCCTGTCTCCACCTTCGTACCATACTCTTTCAGTTTTCGCAACAAGGTCATGAACGAAATCAGCGAGGACACGCCCTGCGCTAATACCGTGGCGATGGCCACGCCTGCCACGCCCAAGCCAAATCCCAGCACCATCACCAAATCCAATATGACATTTAGCACGGAAGAAAAAATCAACAGATACAGCGGGATGTCCGACTTGCCCAAGGCATTAAAGTTCGCCGCCAGAATATTGTACATGAACATGAACGGCAATCCCACGAAATAGATTTGCAAATAAGTCACCGCGTCCGCGAAAATATTGTCCGGTGTCTTTAAGGCCTTTAAAATTGTCGGATTGGCAAAAAATCCAAACACCGCCAATAAAGTTCCGAATACCGCAAACGCCAGCAAAAACGTCGATACCGCCGTCTTCATTTCCCCATATTTCTTAGCCCCCAGGTATTGGCTGACCAGGACGGACGCGCCCATCCCGCCGCCGATGGCGACCATGATAAATACCGTGGTAAAAGAATACGACGCACCGACCGCCGCCAGCGCGTCCTCCCCCACGAAGCGTCCCACGATGATGGAATCCGCCATGTTATAAAACTGTTGGAATAAATTCCCCGCAATCATAGGCAGGGCAAACAAAAACATCGACCGTCCCGGTTTTCCGTTTATCAAATCCACCTTTTGCCTCATGACATCTTCACCGCCTAATAAAAATTTTCTATATGATACAATAGTATTGTTTCCATAGTCAACATAAAAAACAAGTATTTGAATGAAAACGCAAATAATTTATAGCATTTTATACTTCCTTTGTGGTATGATATGACAAGGCGTAAAAATCAATACCTTGTAAAGTCAATAAGGAGAAACATTTATATGGATATCGTATTACTACTATTAAAGCAAAACATCATCATGTTTGTATACCTTTTAATCGGATATTTCCTATTTCGCAAGAAACTGGTCGGCACGCAAGGCAGCGCGGACATCGGACGAATGCTTTTGTATGTCGTAATGCCAGTGGTCATCATAAAGTCCTACCTGGTCGAGTTTTCCGTGGAAAGACTCGAAGGACTGGCCATTTCCTTCGTGCTGGCCGCGCTCTCGCTGCTTCTATCCATCCTCGTCTCCCGCGTGTTCTTTAAGAAAGAGTGCGGCATTGAACGCTTTGGCGTGGCATTTTCCAATGCCGGATTTATCGGGATTCCCCTGGTGCAAATGACGCTGGGCGAGGAGGCCGTCTTTTACGTGGCAGCTTTCGTCGCCTTGCTAAACATCCTGCAGTGGACTTACGGCGTACTCGCCATCACGGGAGACAAATCGGCGGTTTCCATTAAAAAAATCAGCACGAACCCCATCGTGTTAAGCTTTTTGGCCAGCATCCTGCTTTTCCTGCTGCCCATAAGCCTTCCCGCGGCCGTGACCGGGGTCATCGGCACGATTGCGTCCATGAACGGCCCGCTGGCCATGATCGTCCTCGGCGTTTACCTGGCGCAAGTGCCGCTCAAAGAATTATTTACGGACAAGCTGGTGTACAAGGCGACCGCCGTGCGGCTACTCGTCATTCCTGCACTGACCATCGTGCTGATGCTGGTATTTCCAGAGAAATATAACCTAATCAAGCTGACCGTGCTGATTGCCGCATCGGCCCCGATTGGCTCCAACGTGGCGATATTCGCCCAGATTTATAATAAGGATTATACGCAGGCCGTAAAGGAAATCTGCACGAGCACGCTGCTTTGCATCATCACGCTGCCCATCATGATTGGAATCGCGAACGCGATACTATAATACCATGACAGATTTAAAATAAAATTCAAGTATAAAAAGGAGAAATGAAAAAAATGGAAAACAAACAATCAAACCCGATGGAGAAAGTGATGGCAGACCCGATGGAATTCTTCAAGGCCATGGGCAAGCGCGATCAAATGGACAAGGTCAACCGATTCCGTATCCTCAACCAGACCGTCAAAAAAGGCGAGACCCTTTTTACCGGCTCTTCCTTGATGGAGCAGTTTCCCATTAACGAGCTGGCGCAGGATTTTGATGTCAAGACCATCATCTACAACCGAGGCATCGGCGGTTTTACCACCGACGACATGCTTGAGTACATGGATGAGCAGATTTTCGGCACGGAGCCGTCCCGCATTTTCATCAACATTGGCACGAACGACATCGGCTCGCCGACCAACACATTTGAGGAAAATCTCGCACACATGCTGGCAAACTACCGCGAAATCCTGACACAAATCAAAAACAAGCTACCGGAAACGGAAGTCTTCATGATGGCCTATTATCCGGTGAACGAAAACGCCGCCGGGGAGGATGCCGCGGAATATCTGAAATATATGTTCATCAACCGCACGAATGAAAACCTCATCACGGCCAATGCCGAGGTGGAAAAGCTGGCCGCCGAGTTCGGCTGTCATTATATTGATGTCAACGAAGGATTGTGTGACGAGACCGGAAGACTCAAGAAAGAATTTACCATCGAAGGCATTCACATGTATGCCAATGGCTATTGCGTCGTGCTGGAAAATATGAGAAAATATCTATAATTACTTTAGCAAAAGAAAGAGGATTCTCATGGGTTATTTAGGTGAAGACATTAAGAAACTTGGATTTGGCCTGATGCGCCTTCCCCAGAAGGACGGCCAGATTGACGTTGAGCAGACGAAGGAAATGGTGGATTTATTTTTGGATGCCGGATTTACATATTTTGATACCGCCTGGGCCTATGCCGGCAGCGAGGATGCCATTCGCCAGGCCCTGGTGGAACGTTACCCGCGCGAACGGTTCCAACTCGCGACCAAGAACGCGGCATGGATCAACTGCAAGACGAGGGAAGAGGCCATTGCGCAGTTTGACACGTCGCTTGCACAAACCGGAGCCGGATATTTCGACTTTTACCTATTGCACAACCTCGGGGAACATCGTACAAAATATTTCGATGATTACGACATGTGGAATTTCGTGGCCGAGAAAAAGGCCGAGGGAAAAATCAAGCACGTCGGTTTCTCCTTCCATTCCACGCCGGAAGAATTGGAAGAAATTCTCATCAACCACCCGGAGATGGAATTCGTGCAGCTGCAGATTAACTATGCGGACTGGGAAAATCCATCCATCCAGTCGCGCGGCTGCTACGAAGTGGCGCGCAAATATGGCAAGCCAGTAATTATCATGGAGCCGGTCAAGGGCGGCATGCTGGCCAATCCTCCGGAACCGGTCAAGGCGGTCTTTACCGAGGCGGATAGGGAGGCGTCGTGCGCGTCCTGGGCCATTCGTTTTGCCGCCAGCTTAGACGGCATCATCACCGTGCTTTCCGGCATGAGCAACGTGGAGCAAATGAAGGATAACCTATCTTTCATGAAATCCTTTACCACGCTCTCGGACGAGGAGCGCAAGATACTTTCCAAGGCGCAGGAAGCACTCGCGGCCATCCCGCTGATTCCCTGCACGACCTGCAATTATTGCGCGAAAGTCTGTCCGGAAAACATCGGCATTTCCGGTTCTTTTACGGCCATGAACTATCATACTCTATATGGCAAGGAAAATGCCATGGGACAGCTTAACTGGCTAGTGGACGGACACGGCAAAAAACGTGCCGACAAATGCATCCGCTGTGGAAAGTGCGAACAGGCCTGCCCGCAGCACATCGCGATTCGCGAGGAATTGAAGAACGTGGCGGCGACCCTCGTGTAAGGAGTAGCAATCCTAAAACACCTCAAATTCGCTCATTTTTCTACGAAAAATGGCTACTTTTCGGTGTTTTACGGGTCTCAAAGTCATGTATTGACATGCAAGCATGTCATACATGACCTTTTGCCCCCACCATCATATTGTAATAATTGAAATAGGAGAAATAGAAAGCCGGCCTTTATCATGCAGACGAACCCAAAAGGAAATTTTGGTCAGGGAAAAGTAGGTTCCCTCATCCTTGCACAAGCGATCCCGCTCACGCTGGCGCAGTTCGTGCAAGTCATCTATAACGTGGTGGACAGAATGTACATTGGACACATCCCCGGCGAGGAGGCAGGTGCCGCCCTCACCGGGGTTGGTTTGACGTTCCCGTTAATCACGTTGGTCGCAGCCTTTATCAACCTTTTCTCCAGCGGCGGCACCCCGCTCTGCTCCATGGCACGGGGCAGGGACGATGTGGAGCGGGCCAGGAAAATCGAGGCCAACGCCTTTACTATGCAAATCTACGTGGGATTCGCCGCCGCGATATTTCTTTTTTTACTGATGAAGCCGCTTTTGTATTTGTTCGGCGCAAGCGACATTACTTACGCCTACGCAAGCCAATATCTTTCCATCTATCTTCTGGGAAGCGTATTTTTAACCATCGGAACCGGCATGAACGGCTTTATCAACCTCCAGGGCTTCCCTCGGATTGGCATGTGCACGACCATCATCGGGGCCGCGCTCAACCTGGTTCTCGACCCGCTTTTCATTTTCAGGCTGGACATGGGCGTTCGCGGCGCGGCATTGGCGACCGTGATTTCCCAACTTGTCTCCGCATGCTGGGTCATGCTGTTCCTCTTCGGAAAAAACGCCGTGATTGAACTTCGTTTTCACGACCTTTTCCACCTTGACTTCTCGCTGTTGAAAGAAATGGTCGCCCTCGGACTGTCTGGATTTATCATGGCCGCCACCAACAGTGCCTGCCAGGCGGTCTGCAACGCGACACTTTCCGTCCACGGCGGCGACATTTACATCGGGGTCATGACCATCATCAATTCCGTGCGGGAAATGATTGGCCTGCCGGTTGGCGGCATCACCAGCGGGGCGCAGCCGATACTTTCCTTTAATTATGGTGCCAAGAACAACCACCGGGTAAAGCAGGGTATCCGCTTTACCGCATGGGTCGGCTTTTTGTACACCTTCCTCATGTGGCTGCTCGTCATGCTTTTCCCCATGGTATTCTTAAGGATATTCACGCCCGACCAAAGCCTGATCACGGTCGGAAAAATGCCGCTCATTATTTATTTCATGGGCTTTTTTATGATGTCGTTCCAGTTCGCGGGACAGTCCGCCTTCGTCTCTCTGGGGAAATCGAAGCAGGCGGTCTTTTTCTCACTCTTCCGCAAAATCATTATCGTCGTTCCGCTGACCATCCTCCTGCCAAACATTCCGGCCTTGGGTGTGATGGGAGTCTTCCTGGCCGAACCGATTTCCAACTTCGTCGGCGGACTGGCCTGCTTTATGACCATGTACCTGACGGTATACCGGAGGTTGTAAGAGCATTTGGCATCAGGGTCAAAAGGACATGTATGATTTCCAAACGCATGCCAAAATATCTTTCAACACAAGAAAGGCATTCAATTCATCATAACCATATTCCTTTTCTAAATCTTTCAGAAGCCGCTCCAACTCCGTCGCATATCTTTGCACTTCCACCTCATTTTGATAGGTTGCAAGAATCGGATATTTTTTGCTCCATGCCTTCGTCCAGTCAATTTTTTCAGAAACGGCATCACTCGTCCTATCAATGACTTCCTGAATCTCTTTCACGTCAATGTCAAACTCAATCAATTCGTCTAACGACAAGCCATACAAATTTGCAAGCTTCTTAGACTGGCAAATGTCGGGCAACGTTTCGTCAAGCTCCCATTTCGAGATTGTCTGTCTGCTCACGCCCAACTTTTGGGCAACTTCTTCCTGCGATAGTCCGCGCTTTTTGCGGGCGTTGAAAAGATTCTTTCCTAAACTCATAATCATCACCTCGTTTGTTTTGTTTGGTCACAATATTTCCCGGAATTTCTCTCGATGTAATAAAACACATTTTTTCGTTTGAAAAAATGTAAATTTTTACATTAAACTTGATGAAATCCCACGCCTATCAATGCATTTGCACCAATGCACAGTGCCTTTTCGGCCGCCTTATCCATGACCAGTTTTTCTATTCTTCATGCAATATCGTTCGTAATCCCGTTTCATATGCATAAAATTCTTTTTGGGATTTGCAAAATATGTATTATTTTTAGCGGCATAGTCGGTTAACCACTCTTCTAAATCAACATCTTCATGAAACGCCCATATAAGCATCATTAATAGTGATAACCGATTCTGCCCGTTTAACAGTTCTGACCCCACTCTTATCGTTCTATCTTCCAGATCATCCAACGTTTCATTATAAAAGTCCATGTCATCTAAAATCGCCTTTACATCCATGCCAAGAACTTCGGCAATGAATGATTCGTCGCTAACGAAAGTGCCCGTTTCCTTGCCGTCAACCGTTTTCTCATTGTCAACATGTAAAAATTCAAACATCAATCTTTCAAGCATGTTCAATTTATCCGTAATCACCTGCTTGTCCTTTGTGCTTAAATCTTTATCAATTTCATCAAAAAGCAGTCCTTTCTCATTTCTTTTATTAAGTCTAAGATTCTTACCAAATTCCTTTAAAAATTCCGCGAACTTAATGTCTTCCATTTCCCGTTTCGTAGATTGAAGTTTTGTAAATCTGTCAAACAGCGTAAGGAAAATAAAGGAATCCTTCTTATTAAAAATATCCTTTATGTCATCCGTTACAATTTTTTCAAGCCTATGTATATTCTCTGCAAAGCTTTCAAACTCTTCCTCCGTCGCATTTTCATTCAGGTATTTACAAGCCGCCTTTGGCTGTTTCTTCCAATCGTCAAGGTGATTCATGCACATCATTGCTTCCACCACGATTCTTTCAACTACGCCTTTTGTTTTGTCTTTTTCAGAATAGTTATTGCACTCCACAAAAAATTTACTATCCAAAATTTTACGAATTCGACTTGCAAATCGGTCAATATATGTAAAAGCCTTTTGATCGGTATTCATGGCAACATGATTATTGTATCGTTTGATATATTTTGATATCTTAGAACTATCACAACGCTCATGTATGACCGTCTCAATCTGATATTCGTCAAATTTCTCTTGCAATTCCACCGGAAGTTTCTCATACGTCTTATTCTTTATGTCAAATACCGCCTCTTCATATGTAATGCTTCCATCTCCGACAATGACTTTCTTATTATAGGGAATCAGCGAATTCTCTATAGAAGACGTAATCTTATAATTCATTTCCCTAAATTTCCTTAGGGCCGCCGTTCTACAACCGCCATCCACTATATGTAATTTAGAATTTTCTTCTTCTCCAAGAATAATGGGGGGAATGTAATCATCCGTCAATACCGTGACAATCAACTCATTAATTTGCTCATTATTCCACACAAAATTTCTTTGAACATCGGCATTATTATCAATGTCGCCTTTTTTCACTTTCTTCAAATACATGTCTAACGTATATGTCTGTTTTCTAGGTCTTGCCATTTTTAACTCCTCCCATCACCAAATCCGGCTACGAAAGTAACACCGAAACATTTCTATAAGAACGGATTGCCGCATAACAATCTGTATATTCTCTTTCGCTTATCTGTAATTCTTCTCTAATTTCATTCGGAAGATAACCCGCCGTATTTAATTTCAAAACTTCCCTCTGAAGACTCGACAACCTGCCGAGATATGCCAGCATTCTCTTACTATATCCCTCTTCGGTTTTTTCAAACAATTCTTTTTCAATCGAAAAGTCATCGGCAATCGTGTCTCCAATGGTAATGTCCTCCCCCTCTCCAATCGGCGCGTCAATTGAAACCGACATCCTGTCCGCCTTGCGTTTTTCACGGTTTCTTCTTGTCATTTCCGTACAAAATTTTTTATATAAACAAGAACATAAAAAACTTTCAAAAGATACGGATGAATCATAGTCCCTTATCGCATACATGAAAGTCTCATTTGCCAAAGAATAAAAATCATTTTTATCCACATCCACAAAATGCAGTTTAAATAAAATCTTATCTACGATGTCATACAATTTTTTTGCATGATTGGCATAGTACAAATCCACCATCGGTTTCAAATATTCCGGTATTATTATTTTTTCCATATTGATACACCTCTCTAAAATTTTCCGCTTTTTCGTTCGTTTATGTTCTTAATTATAGAACGTTCGTTCTTATTTGTCAACCACAATTTTTGAACATTTGTTCTTATTCGCGCATAGGTGGTGAAGTGGCTGTGAATAGTAACCCAATTCATTCAATAACAAAGTGGCTCGATTTTTGAAAAAGTTCAACTTCCTTTCAGAGAATGTAACAGAGGAGAGCAAAAAAAGAAAGGAGCGCATTTGAAAAAGAATGAAACATCAATTTTACGATATTCGGATTAACATGACGGATCACAGACGGTTTGGAGGACTCATTCACGAGTCTGACTTTTGTACAAATTTCAAAAAGGAAGGCAATCGTAACGGCTCATCAATAGCGCAACGGATTGAAAGTGACCTGAGATTTGACGAGCAATGCAAACGGAACATGAAAATAAGAAAAAATAGCGGAGGATCCAAAAAATGATGAAGTCTATGGCGAAACGACAATCTTGTCACAAATTCATTTATAAATTGCCAAGTGAACGATTGAAGAAAGCGAGGTGGACCCTTCAGCTTCCACTTCAATCCGCCATGAAGAACAAAAATGATATTGTGGCCTTAAATGACAGCCAGATCCTTCGATGGATTTGCGAATTGAACGGCATTACGGATTTAGATTCCGAAGTTTCAAGCATTCAAAAAGAAATTAAATACATAAAAAAACAACCTAAAAGCAGAGAAAACAAAGATAAAATAGAAGAATTATACCAAAAACTATATTCTTTACAATATCAGAAGGACTATTTTTGCATGATTATGAATTCTGACAAAGATTATGATAGAGCCAATAAGGGCTTTAAAATCAATGACTATGAATATCATCGGCTGCTTGGAACCAATGGCGGGATAAAAAAATCTACCATCGTTTATGTAGGGGATTGCGTTTTTAAAGAGATTGTGAAACGTATGGATAATGGCAGGGATAAGACAAAGCCCATAATTCCCGCCAAGCTAGAGGCATATCAGGCCCTGATTTGTAGCGGTTCCATACCGGTTACAACGCCCAGAATCTTAATCGTTTGGGATTGCAACGTGACGTTTAAGGAAGACGTGATAAGGATTCGTGACGATTGTGAAGGTGAGCCACAACTTACATACGAAAAGAATTATGAAATTGAATATTGTGATTCTGACGGATACGGATTTATGTCGCCTGATTATTCCCGCATAATTAACAAGGATTTATATGGAGATGAATTTGAAGGACAAACCATATCCGGCGTGAACATAAGATACGCCTGGACCAAGGGAATGTTGTTCACATTTGATTTTGTTGAATTTGCCAAAAGAGTCAATCGCGAAAACTACATGCTTCTTGATGCCTGGGGGGAATGGCGGGATGTACGAGATTATGACGTCATACTCACCACCTCCATGGTCAAGCTTTGGGATTCGTACAAAAGCCTTGAACATTTTATACAATGCTGCAATGAAAATCATTATCAGTTTTCTATTGCAAAAACCACGCCTCATGAATTAGAAAATGTAAGAAACGCAAATTATCAGTTCTTGCAAACATACGATTTGACCGACGAAGAGCTTTACGAATTATGCAAGCCCACCATCGATGAAATCAAAGACGTTCTTGGCGGCGACTGGCGGAAAGCAATTGTTTTTGCAAAGGGCATGTATCTCAATGAAGATACCGTTGAATATATAGACGACGATTTTATGAAGGCCCTTATGATAGAAAAACGTTTGTTTGAAGACCCTTTTGCGGTAAGGAAATTGTATTCCATGATTAAAAAGAGAATTGAAATGGCCGCCAAAGGATCCATTACGCTTAACGGAAATTTTGCCATGGTATCTGGCGACCCATATTCTCTTGCACAATCCATATTCGGCCTGCAAGTTACCGGTTTGTTAAAACAAGGAGAAGTATATCACAAATACTGGATCGATAAAAACGTGGAAGACATTGCCATATTCCGTGCTCCCATGACCTGTCACAATAATATAAGGCGACGAAAAGTCGTACATAATGAAGAAATGGATTTTTGGTATCAGTATAATGCCACGGGGATTATTTTAAACTCATGGGACTCTACTTGTGATGCCACCAACGGAAGTGACAAAGACGGAGACATGTTCTTTTCAACAGATAACAAAATCATCGTGGAACATACGCTTAATTCCACTACGATCGAGTGCGTGCAAAGAAAGGCGGAAAAAATCATACCAACGGAGGACGACATCGTACAGGCAAACAAGCTTGCCTTTGGTGACGAGATTGGCACCACGACCAACCGGATTACCGCAATGATTGAACGGCAGTCCCTATTTGACAAGGATAGTGAAGAATATAAAACTTTGGATTATCGAATCATGTGCGGGCAGCATTATCAACAAAACTCCATAGATCGCGCAAAAGGCATTATCGCAAAGCCAATGCCAAAATATTGGTATAATAAAGCGGCTTGTAGTAAATTGCCGGATGATACAGAAGAGCAAAGGCATTTTAAGGAACTGTGTTTGAAAATCGTGGCTGAAACCAAACCTTATTTTATGAAGTACGTATATCCTGATTTAATGGCGCGATATAACAAATACAAGAAAGACACGAATAGTAAGTGTATCAGGGAATTTAAAATGTCCCTGCCGGATTTAATTAAAAAGCCAGATAAGACCATCCCGGAAAAGGAATTTATTGAATACTATAAAAAACTCATGCCCGTTGGAGATAACCCATGTACGATTAATCGCATTTCATGGTTGTTTGAAGATATTTTCCATTCATACCTTAAGAAATATAGAGGAACCAGAAACTTTGATTACTCTATTTTAAAATCCGGTGTCGCGTATAGCAAACACGATTATCAAAAAATTGCGAAAATAAAATCCGAGTATGACGACTCCGTAAAATATTTTCAGCAATTGGCCAGTTCGCAGCGTTTGGATAAAGACGAAGTAGGCGTGAACAGAAACATGATGTTGCTAAAGTTCAAAGCAATGTGCGAGGAAATCTGTCCAAACGAAAAGGAATTATGTGACATCATCATTGACCTTTGCTATTCTTCTTCCAAATCAAAACAATTTGTCTGGGATATTTGCGGAGAAGTAATCATTGAAAATTTGTTGGATAAAAACAATCACACAATAAATTATCCCGTATTGGTCAAGTCAGATGGAGAATTTGAATTTGGCGGAGAACAATTTATCATGTGTCAGAAAAAAGTCAAGGAGGAGGATGCGCTATTATAATTCTAAATGAAAAAGAGTATGTTGACAGTATACTTTCAGACAAAAACCTGGAACCGTCCAAAACAAATACCTTTTTAAGCATGTATGCGAGGTACTTATACCATGAAAAAGGGCTTCGAAAAAAAGAAATCCTAAAAGAGCTCAATACATTCATGGAAAGAAATTACCCTCGCTACAACCCTCTCGATTGGTCCGCAAGCATAGAAAAGTATGCAAACAAGGCTGGTAAGTACCCTTTATGCGAATGCAAAGGGGTATGGATTACGGAAGAGGAGTTGAAAACCATGGAAGAAATTCATGACAAAATTTTAGCAAGACTTGCCTTCACCCTTTTATGTTTGGCCAAGTTTCAAAATTTTAGAAATCCCGACAATCATAATTGGGTAAATTATAGCAATGGCGAGATTTATTCCATGGCATGTATCAACACTACCGCTTTCGAAAAGGATGTCAAATTGAATAAATTGAGGGAATTGGGGTTGATTGAATATGCCAAAAAGGTCAACAACCTTAACATTCAAGTTTTGTATTTATATAATGAAGGCAAACAAAAATTGTTTGTATCCGATTTCAGAAAGCTTGGATATGAATGGAAATTATATAAAGGCGAGAAATATATGAGATGTGCAGGTTGCGGGATTTTGACAAAACGCAAAAATAATACCCAAAGGTATTGCAAGGACTGTTCTGACAAAGTCAGAAATGAACGGCAAAAAAACATAATGAGAAAACGTAGAAAACAGATAGGAGGTAATCTCTATGAAGTTGAGTTATTTTGATTTATTGTCACCGGAGCCGGTGCACATTAAAAACGTGGGCGGAATCATATCCCCAAGATTGCGGGACATCTCCGCCATTGGATATGATACATACCAGTTTTATCAGCAATTATTACTAATGGACTTGAAGAAATACTTTTCCGTGATTGGACGCGAAGAGGACTATGATTTACTGTCAAATGAGGAAAAATCAAATTTAAACCTATTCGATTTGTGGACTGCAAACGAGCAGTCTTCCGATTTGCTAAAAAAAGTTTTGAATTTTTTCATAGAGGAAGACGTTTCGTACTCCAAACAGAAGAAATGTTTCACCATTCAAAATGAGAATGAAAACGTCGGCGTTATTACAAAGGAATCCTACCCGCAGGTATGCGATTTAATATGTCAGCGTGTTTGCATTCAATCCAACCAGGAAGAAGACCTTTCAAAAGTCAAGAGCAAAAAGGCCCTGGAGATAGCAAAAAAGCTTCAAAAAGGACGGGCAGAAAACAAAAGCCAGGCAAAAGCGGACAAAAACATGGAGTTGGGAAACATCATATCCGCCGTTGCAAACAAAAGCCAGTCTCTTAACATTTTAAACATTTGGGATTTGACGGTATATCAGCTTTGGGATTGTTTTTCACGGCTTTCGAACAATGCCATCTATGATATTCAAGCCATGGCCGTCGCGACTTGGGGAAATAAAGACAACCACTTTGACGCAGCCGCATGGTTTAATAATATGTGATGATACTCAGGGCAAAAAGTCATGCGTTTCATGCTTGTATGAAAATTCGGATTACGACAAGAATGCCGTAATCCTTTTTTATGCACACGGGCCAGAAAGATATATGCTGCTTACGCAGCCTGTCCTGGCGCGGCGAGTAGGGGAAAAATCTCCCCTACTCGATTGCACTTTATAGAGCCAACTGGCAATGGTCAAGAAATCAAGATTGGAAAGCAAATCAAAAAGCACTTCTTCATGCGTATTTGTATGATAGTACCCCCTTGCAGTAATGAAATGGCACATCTTATTCACACTAAATCATGAGTTATCCATACAAAATTAAAAGTTATCCACGCTCTATCAACAAAAAAGCCGAAGTTGTCAACAAATAATTTATTGAACATTACGTAATTAAGTGCTATGATTCCTATGTCAGGATATTGGAGGTTGTTTTATTCAATATCCTGACGAAAGTCAAGGCATTTTCTGTTATTTTCCAACCGCATAGTTGGAGTGTTTTATGGCGGCCGCCTTTCCCACATGTCAGGGAAGCAAAAATCCATTAAAGTGGAAACAGAAATCGCGCTTAAGAAAAGTAAAAAAGCGGTATTCAAGTAAAAAAAAGTTTGATATAATAAAACCACGCCCATAGCGATGGTTTCGTGAGGAGGAATGTGAAAGTATGGGTGAAAAAGAGATTACGTACCAAAGCAAGGACGTTCTGTCCAAGATACTGGCGGAGAATTTCAAGGAAAAATCGTTAAGCGTTTATGGGATTGACGTTCCCAAGATCAAGGACGTTTTGCCGACAAACCTTCCGGCGGTGCAGGCGAACGAGATGCGGCTTGACAACTTGTTCCTATTGATGGACGATTCCGTCGCGCTCATCGATTATGAGAGCGACGTGAAGTGGACCAACAATCTGAAATACCTGAATTACATCGCCCGCGTCCTGGAACGATACAAGAAGCGGGAAATGCCAAAGAGTTTTCGCATGATCGTCATTTATACGGCGGACGTGGAGCGGGCACCTGACGAATTCTCCGTGGGATGCCTCACCTTGAAGCTGGAGCATGCGTTCCTCAGCAAGATTGATTCCACAGAGGTCGTGCGGCAGATTACGGCAAGACTGGAGCGGGGAGAGGCGTTAAGCGACGAGGAACTGATGAAGCTAATCATCCTGCCACTGACTTACAAGGGGAAGGAACGCAAGGAGCAGGCGGTAAAGGAAGCGGTAGAGCTGGCAAAGCGGATTGAGGACGGCGGGGAAAAGTCCTTCGTGCTGTCCGGAATCCTGGTGTTTGCCGACAAGATTATAAATGCCAAGACGGCGGAGTATATAAAGGAGGTCTTAAAGATGACACAAGTTGCACAATTACTAATGGAAGAAGGCAGAAAAGAAGGCAGGGAGGAAGGCAGGAAATCAGGAATTTCTGATGGCGAGCAATACAAGCTGATATCCCAGGTCTTGAAGAAATTGAAGAAAAATTACAAAGTGCCGGAAATCGCGGACATGCTGGAGGAGGACGAGGGTGTCATCCAGCGGATATACGATGCCGCCCAAAAGTATGCGCCGGATTATGATGAAACAAAATGCGCGGAGCTTTTGGAACAAATGGAGTTGGCATAAGAATGGTACTTGATGAAAGATGCGAGTGGCGTAGCGAACTTCTCTAACGATTTGCAGACAGCCCGCTAATCGGACAAATGGCGATGCTGCCCTTCTGGCAGTATCGTCATTTGTTATCATGAAATTCCTGATATTGGCATCGAAAGCAACTTGACGAAAGCGAAGCTTAAGTCTAGTGCGAGGCCGTTCTTTGAGATTAGCGAGACTGAGAGTCGAGCTTAGCAAAAAGAACTTCCTAAGAAATGCGCGGATTTGAGGTGTTTTAGAATTGAGAAAGCACAACGTGCATAACAATTCGTGGGTATCGCCGGACTCCAAACAGTTAAGGGGGACAACAACTACAATGCATTTGTAATTGTTGTCCCCCATTTTTTACGATGGAAGTTGACATGAGCCTTATCCCAAAGACTTCAAATTTCTTCTATACTCTTGCATCCCCATTTCATCTGTGTTATTTAAAACAAATTGCAACTCGTTTGTTACCTTTTCACGGTCATAGGGAAGATACGCCGTTACTGGCGTGAAATTAGAAACCGTATTAGCAAACAAGTGTATGCGTATATTTAGGTTATTGATTAAGATTTGCAATTCACGGATACGCTCTTTTTCTTCGGCAGGTACAAACAAGCCGTGCCGTGCCATTTGGTACGGCTCTATATCTGGGAAAAGCGTGAGAGAGTCCACGGAAATAAAGTACGGATTAAGCTGACTGAATAACTCTGCACTATTCCTTGCATTTTGGTATCCGCCACTTTTTCCCACAAGCCCAGTCATATAAACAAAGTAGTACTCAATGCCTGCTTCATCTAATTTCCTGCATTGCTCCAGAATATCCGCTGAAGTATACCCCTTATTGGCAAGGGCAAGCGTTTCGTCATCGCCGCTTTCCACACCGATGCTCAGTCCGTTAATACCCATTGCCCCTCCTTTCACTTACAGATGATGGACACTTTTTCTATACCTCTGTAATTCTTCTTCACTGACATTTCCTATGATTTCATCGAGAAATGCCAACAGTTTTTCCTTGTCTTTCGGCAGTTGACCATGAAACTGGTACGCATTGGAAGCTCCCATTGCCGCAAAGATGGTAGGTATTTGCAAATTTTCAATGAGTGTCCGTACCTCTTTGTATTTTTCAAGTTCGCCTTCCTCATGCCAGTTCCCTCGCTGTATTTCAGCATAAAGCTCAGAATCGGAATAAATCGTAAGCATATTTGCCCCGATAAGCGTAGGGTGTATCTGGTTGCATAATTCAGCCGTCAATTTTGCTCCGATTTCTCCATGACCTGCCCCAGAAATACTTACCAAGTAAAAGAAACTGTAATGAATGCCCGCTGTGTCTAATCTTTTGCATTGCTCTATGATGTCGGCAAAGGTGTATCCCTTGTTCATAAACCGCAGGGCTTCATCATCGGCTGTTTCCATTCCGATTGTCAAACCGTCATATCCCATAGTCCGTAGCTTGCCGAGTTCGTCATCAGTTTTCGGTGTAATATCTGTAATCCTTGCAAACGAGCCGATAGACTTTACGGACGGGAGATATTTGTGGATTAGCTCGGCAATCGCAGCTAATTTGTTATAGGATAAAGCGAATGGGTTAGCTCCTGTCAAAAACACTCGGTCAATATACCCGCAGGGTGTTTTCTGTAGTCTATGCTAATTATACTTTCGTACAATGATTTTACAAGTACTGTACTTTTTTGTAGTACCTATATACAGACGGTACATTGATTTACTCAACTTTCCCACCAGTAAATCCGGTGTAGAAGCTTGAACCTTCAAGCAAAATAAAGAAATAAATTGGTGCATTGACATTAAAATAGCACCCAATCTTTGGTATAATAAGATCACCACAACCTAT
>CATLEQ010000032.1 GCA_949915905.1 uncultured Lachnospiraceae bacterium
CACATTAAAATATGCCAGGCGAATCAAGGCACATAGCAAGTACAAACATCCCACCCAAAATCCGATATAACCTTTCCCGCTAAGCTTATAGACGAACAATGCCGGAAGAACGCCAAAGCAAACCAAGTCACACAAAGAATCAATCTGAATGCCAAACCGTTTTTCCCTAACGTCCCTCTGTTTCGTGGCGGCAACCGTACCGTCGAACATGTCACAAATTCCCGCCACCATGAGGCACAAAATTGCCTGCCGATAGCTTCCTTCCATGGTGAAGACAATCCCGGTAAACCCCGCCAACATCCCGAAGTACGTCAACACCACCGTATAATTGTAATAGCCACAAAGCCTCTTTTTCTCTCCCATTCCTTAACCCTCCGTTCCTCTTTTGATTCCCCTTCGTCCAACCGTGCCTCCTTCGATTCCCTTTCTTTTATCCCGCCCCCGTCTTCATCACCTTCGCGCCTTAAAACCGCGTCCTTATGTCGTCCCCGCCATGCCGGCCAAAATGCAGTATGCCAAGATGCACCACGGCTTCCCTAAAATGATGATTGTCGTAAATTTACGGGTGCTCATCTTCGTAAGCCCGGTAAAGTAACAGAAAAAATCATCCGGGAACAAGGGCAGCACCATGATGAGGAACAAAAAAGCCGTGTATGATTTACTTTTCGCCGCCCACGAGGACCACCTTTCGTAACGCTTTCCGGGAAACATCTTGTCTACGACGCTCTTCCCCAGTTTCTTCGCGATCAAAAAGGCAAGTATGGAACCGGCGGAAATCCCGATGTAATTACACCAGAATCCTCCCAGCCAGCCGAACATGAGCGCGCCGACCACGCAGCCCAAAAATCCCGGCAGAACCGGAATGACCACCTGCATCGCCTGGATGGCCACAAGTATCAAAGGTGCCAGCAATCCGAATCCTAAAATATAGCCTTGAAGTGTTTCCACGGAATCAAATTTTCCGTCCAGATATGCCTTGAACAAGACGGCGCAAAGAGCCAGGCACAAAATCAGCAATATCGCGGTCAGCGCCTTTTTCCATATATCCACTCGTTTTATCATCGTTTCCCCGCTCCTTCCAAAAAACAGCGCACGCGCCATCCTTTCCTTCTTTTCCCCATAGCATTATACTCCCTCCACCACTTACTTGTCCATAACTGAATTCTTAAATCCGTGCCACTTTCCATTTAAAATCGATTTTTAACACATATACTCACGGTCGATGAAATCTACCATGACGACGAAGGGACGGCATTCGCCGTCCCTTTTTCCACCTATTCTCATAAAAGGAATTTTGTTCCCATGATACCACGGATTATTTCACACTACGTGCTCCTCGTATCATCATTTATTTCTCCACTTTCACATATCCGCCCAATCCGGCCTTTTTAGCCGCATATGGCACGGCTCCCTCATAGGAAGAGCACTGCATGATCAAGCTCAGCATCCGCCTCGCACAAGCCTGCAAATCGCCAAGCGTGAGCGGACACCTTACGTCGCCTTCGGCCGCGCCCACGGACGCGATGATCTCGTCCACGTCCGCCTGGCTGCCCGGCATCGTAAGGTCATTTCCTGCCTTCACGCAGCCCGCCGCGCTGGAACTTCCATACTTGAACTCCTGCCCCGGATTCATCTCGATGCTGCCGGTCGTTCCCCAGTCCGTCATCACGATTCCGGCGAAGCCCCACTCGTCCCTGGCAAGCGTCGTCAAAAGGTCACGGCTGTTCGCGGTATGTACGCCGTTCACCAGGTTATAAGAGGTCATGATGGACATCGGCTGCGCCGCCTTCACTGCGACTTCGAAACCTTTCAGGTAAATCTCGCGCGCCGCCCGCTCGCTTACGTGCGCGTTCGTGTGCATACGATTGTCCTCCTGGTTATTGAACGCAAAATGCTTAATCGTCGTTCCCACGCCCGGATGCCTTTGTACGCCCAGCGTGTCGGCCGCCGCGCACATGCCGGCCACCAACGGATCCTCGGAATAATATTCGAAGTTACGTCCGCACAGCGGATTGCGATGGATATTCATGCCCGGTGCCAGCCACAGCGTCACGCCAAGCTCTTCCATCTCCTCGCCCACGATGTCGCCGCACTCGGCAATCGCCTCCGTATCCCACGTCTGTGCCAGCAAGGTGGCAATCGGAATGGCCGTGCAATACTGATAATAATCCACCGCGTCCTCCGGAATCGGTGCCTTCTCGGGCTTGCCCATCACGCCGCCCATCAGCTCCGCCAAAAGCTCCATGCCCGGAATCGGCGCCTCGCTCGTACCCGGAATCACGTTTCCTTGTGCGTCCGCCTTGAAATGCTTTGACAAGCGAAGTCCTGCAGGCCCGTCCGCCAGCACCATGTTGCGGATGTCACGGTCGTCAATCATTAAGGAAGTACTGTCACCGGCAGCACCCGGACACACCGCAGACGCGTTGCCAATCACCTCGGCACCGCCCATGCCCATCTGTCCGCGCGACGTTCCCACGCACAACTCGGCCATTTCCGCGACCGTCAACTGGCCGACCAACTCGTCCAACGTGGCCTTTCCCGCCATCACGTCGTCCATCGTAATCTTCACGTTTGACGAGTTCGTCGCGATTTGCGGATTCTCGCCCGTATACTTGACCGTCTTCGTTTCCATTTCCGCCGCCGAAATGGAAATTTGCAAAGCCGCCGCCTTCTCGGCCTCCTCGGACTCATAACTATAAGGAGCTTTCCCTTCCGCGGACAATTCTTCCAACTCACAGTCCGGCGGCAGGCAGTTCGTCAATACGGCCGTAACCACGTCCGCATCCAGGCATACCGCGGCCACCACCTTCGTCGCCCGGGAATTCGTGCCCACTCTCACATAGTACGCGCCTTCCTCCAACATGTAGGAGGCCTTTGCCGCATGGTAAGAGGCCATCTCGGCCACCGGATAGCTGATGGTCAGTTCCTCGCTCTCTCCCGGTGCCAGTTCCTTCGTCTTGGCGTAAGCCGCCAATTCCTGATACGGCTTCTCCACCGCGCCCTTCGGTGCGGAATAATATACCTGCACCACTTCCTTGCCCGCATAAACATCCCCGGTATTCGTCACCTTGACCTTCACGGAAACCTCTTTCGCGTCCGCGCTCACGCCCAAAGTCTCCACGGAAAACGTCGTGTAACTCTTTCCATATCCAAACGGGTAGGCCGGTGTCACGTTGAACGTGTCAAAATAACGATAGCCGACAAAAATCCCTTCCTTATAATACTCGTCGTTAATATCGCCGTTCATGTGGCTGAACGTTTCCGCGTTCGGATAATCCGTATAGTTCTCCGCCCACGTGGTCGTCAAATGCCCGCTCGGGTTCGCCTTGCCCACCAGCACGTCGGCCAATGCATGTCCGCCGATATTTCCCGCCTGGCTCATCAAAAGAACCGCGCCGATGCCTTCCTGCGCACGGAAAAACTTCGTGTCCACCACGCCGCCCACATTCAAAACGACGATGACGTTTCCATACGCCTTTGCCAGATTCGCAATGGATTCCTTTTCCGAATCGCTCAGTTCATAGTCTCCGGCCACCGGAGCACGATCCTTGCCCTCGCCAGAATTGCGGGCTACCACGTACACCGCCGCATCGGCCTTCGTACCCGCGATAATCGCTTCGTCTACCGTATCGATGGGCGGTTCCATGAACGGATTGTTAAAAAGCTCCATAATCGCGCCCATGCCCTTCTGGGCGATGTTATCCTTCATCTTCATGAAATAAGCGAGCCTGGCATCCTCCACCTGCTTGTCATACTCGTCCATCCAGGCCTTCGTGGTAAGTGAAAATCCCGCCTCCAAAAGCCCTTGTTCCACCGTCACCACGAAACGGCTGTTGACGTCTCCCGATCCGGTTCCGCCCTTGATGGTTCGCCTGGCCCCGTTGCCAAAAAGCGCGATGCTCTTCACGTCCTTTGAAAGAGGCAACGCCCCCGCGTTCTCCAAAAGCACCATGCCCTGCGTCGCCACCTTACGCACACGGTTCATGTTGCGCTCCTCGCGCGCGCTGATGTCAGGATTTTTTGTTGCAAATAATTTCGCCATGTCTTTTATCCTCCTTTTTGTATGGCCTGGCGGCCACACTTTTTTAGTCTGCCCGCCCAAACGCGGGCATGCCGACAAGCGCACCCCCGCAAGGCAACGAACAGAATCCATAATTAAATATATTTTACCAGATTATACAAGATTAAGGAAGAGGAATATTAGCGAAAATAACCATATTTTCGTCAGAGGATTATCGATCCACGTCTATCAGGATCTTCATGCTCACCTCCCTGTTTTCATCAATATAACGATATGCGTCCAAATATTCACGGAACGGAAAATGCCTTGACATCAACGGGTTTAGCCGCACCTTCTTCTCTCTTACCAGTGCAATGGCATCCACATCTTCCGGAAGGGCATCACTTTGGAAACGTCAAAGCAAAAGTATTCGGAAGCAGCTCCCACCGTCTGGAACCCCATTACCTTTAAATTTTCCGCAGAAACGACAAAAAAGCCGGGATACCATGATTTGAAATACTCACGGTTCCCCGGCTCTTTTCATAAATTTACATGAACTTATCCATCTCGCGTTCCACCTCCGGTGCTTTCTTCACCTTTGGATTTTGAATCACCTTGCCATTTGCCACCACCATGCTGATGTTGCGGAGTGCTTCGAGGTCTTCCAGCGGATTTTTCTTCGTCACCACGAAGTCCGCGCATTTCCCCTCCTCAATCGAGCCGGTCTCCTTGTCAATCCCCGCGATTTTCGCGTTGCCCAGCGTCGCGCTGTAAAGGGCGAACTTCCTCGTCACGCCGCAATATTTGTAAAAAAGCTGCATCTCCCGCCACATGTCATATTGTGTCACGTAAGCGCACCCCGTGTCGGTGCCGAGACCCACCGGAATCCCGTTTTCCAAGCAAGCAATCGCACAATCACGGATACCTTCAAATACCACGTTTCCGTTATATTGCTCCACTTCCGTCGCCTTGCTAATCGAACGGTCAAACAATGCGTATGGCAGAGCGGGAGACAGCGTGGTAATGTGCGCCGCCCCTTTCTCCTTGAACAAGGCCAGTATCTCGTCGTCCGGCTTCGCCCCGTGTTCAATCGTGTCGACCCCGTTTTGCAATGCCACGCGCACGCCCTCGGGACTTTCCACATGCGCCGCCACATGGTAACCCAGACGGTGCGCTTCGTCACAAGCCGCCTTTACATATTCGGCCGGCATCTTAAGTTCGCCCGGCTCGCCTTTGACCTTCGCATCAAGTACTCCGCCGGTAATCATCAGCTTAATCAAGTCCGGCGAATCCTTGGCAATTTCCTGCACGTAGTGCTTGGCCTCTTCCACGCTTTTTGCCTCATAGGCCAGCGAACCCGCCATATGCCCTCCCGGCACGGATACCGCCATGTTTGCCGCCAGAATTCTGGGACCAGTCGTCTTTCCCGCACGAATGCGGTCGCGAATCAAGGAATCCCAATTTAACACGCCGCCCACCGTACGGATTGTCGTCACACCGCTCATAAGCTGCGTGCGGGCATAACTTTCACATAAGGTAATGCCGACCTTGCGAAGCAACGCATTGCTGGTAATCATCTTTACCTTCTTCTGCGGGTCGGTCGGCTTGTTCTTGGGCTTGCCGTCCGCCGGAAGATGCACATGCAGATTTATCAGCCCCGGCATGATAAACTGCCCTTCGAGGTCGATTTTTTCATACCCGGAAATATCCGTATCCTTCGCGCCGATTTTCTCAATCCGCTCCCCGTTCGTCAAAATCACGACATCCCTTTGGGGCTCCATCTCTTTCGTGCCGTCGAGCACGACACCGTTTACATATGCGTACTTCATCATTTCGGTTCCTCCCAAATCGTGTTTCGTTATCCAATCGTCTTGCTTCCGATCGCCCATCAGACGGCCTCCACCACCGGCTCCTTTCCTGCGAGGATATCCATCACCGCCGCCTCGCTCTTGCCCGAAATGACCATAATCTGTTCCAGGGTGAGACCGTTCTTATGCATGTTTCGGATTAGCTGCGCCTCGCCTTGCGCCATCCCTTGCGCCATCCCTTGCGCCATCCCTTGCGCCATCCCTTGCGCCATCCCTTGTTCCCTGCTTTTCTTTTTATAGAGTTCTATTTCATCCTTCATCAATTCTTGTAACGCCTCGCACATGATTGAATCCCTCCTTATTTGCTCATATACTTCGCGGTTCGCGTTCACGCTGGCCTGCAGCACCGCGTCAACATTCTTCCGCTCCCTGACATCCGTCATCCCGCCGGTATTTTTCAAGAACGTCCTGACATCCTCGATGTCAACCTGGTCGGACAGTACCCGCAAGCTGCTGTGGGCCTCCCTTTCCAGCTGCCCGGTCACGACGACCTGCACCGGGAACTGCATACCGAAAACGTAGTAAATGCCAGAATATTTTTTCTCCGTCCGATAGCCCTCCCCTTCCAGCTCTTCAAAAAGCTTTCGCGGATATGCCTCGCGGAACAGTGACACTGTCAACTCTTTCGCGGGTATCTCGTTCACCGTTTTTCCATATCCCTTATAGAGACAAGCATAACCGATTACCTTATACAGCGTGTCAATGGACAATTCATCATCCGGCCCCTTGTATTCCAATACGTTATGCTTCCGCATGATATGGCCAATCTCGTTCTTCAATATTTTGTCCCGGTCGCCTTCCTTTATAATCAAGAGATCTATGCAAATGGGCTTCTTACTTAAATTGTATTCCTCTGTCAGGTTGAGTTCCCTGACATCTTCCTTAAACTCCAGTTCGACCGCCGCATAAAACGCCGGATGCCATTGTATCTTGTTCGGTAAGTCTTTCAACGTGCCGCCTCCATGTCGTATTTGGTACTCGGGCCGGTGCCCTGCTTATATTATACGTCCCCACACTTGTTTCGTCAAGGCGGTGAATCACCCATCAGCTTTGACAGTTAAAATTGTAACTCAGCACATCAAGAAACTGTCGAGCTTCTCCATCCGGCGGCGCAGCAATAGGAAGGAGACGATCCAGCCGCAAAGACCTCCAACCAACAAGGGCAGGGGCAGGAGATAAATGCCATTCCACAAGACGGCCCCCACCGCACCAAGGAATGTTACGGCCAGAAAGACAAGGGTGCTGATACACGCGCCGCCGTAATCCGAAAAATAGTAGAATACGACAATGGTGAAGTACATGCAGAACACGGTACATACCCCCAGGCTCAACATGACGAACATATGCAGCATATGGATACTGGCATTCAGGAAGGGGAAGAACACGCTGACCAGACAGACCAATACCACGGTAATGATAAGCTGGACCTCATACACAAAAAAAAGTTCCTGAAGGAGCGCCCTGGTCATGACGCTCCGTTCCTTCTGAATCATGTAGAGGGTGCCCTTGTTCAATGCGGAAATATACAAGACGAATTTCTCGTAAAACGCCGTCTCCACCTTTACCACGAAAATGACCAGCGACGGTATGTTTACGGCAAAGGCCAGAAACATGGCCATGTCAAAGCTCGGGGCCGTGCGGAATATGCTGACTTGTTCCCCTATATCGGAGAAAAACCAGTAAATAACGGTGGGACAGTAGAGTCCCGCCATGTAAGCAACGCCTCCGACGGCCAGCTTTGGATACTGGCGGAAATAAGGCAGGAACGCGAAATACCGGCCCCGCGGCACTCCAAAGGCTCTGGCGCACTGAAATATCAACGCGAATACAACCACAAAAAAACAACATGCCAAAGCCATGCAGGCCGCGGTCACTCTATCAACACCCAGCCGCTTGTGGCAAAGGAAGTACATTCCGACCGCCAACAGCAGACCCAGAATGAAGCTGAAGGTGAGTGCCTTGTAATGCTTCAGTGCCGAAGCATAGGTCATCAGGCTATAAGCGTCCGTCACCAGCACTCCCAGAAAATAATAGACTGCCAGAAAGGACAACGGCACCCCGTCTGAAGAATGATAATATATGCCCGCGCACAGCAAGGCCATGACGATGCCAGAGATGGCAGTGGTAAACGCCAGCACGCCGAAAGCGGAAGGGAAAATCTCCGCCTCCTTGCCCAGATAGATACAGTCGGCAATGTAACGCGACACGGGGGTGGAAAACAAGACGGAGACCAGCAAGGCGTTCAAAAAGGCGTAAGTGACGGACGAGATAAAGAACCGGCTTTCCAACACCGTGAGGCCCGACCGGCTCAACAAGACACTCAGCGCCAGCATCAGCACCGCCGAAAGCACCGTCGGACCAATGGTGAGCATGGTCGCATAGAGGGTTCCCCACAAGTTGGACGCAAGCGTTTTTCTTCCATATATTTTTTTTAATTCAAATCCGATTCCTGCCATGGGACTCCTCCTTCAAGTGTTCATAAACATCGTGGAATGCATCCAGCATTCCTTTCCGGCTATAGTACGCCTCCACCCGTTTCCTTCCGGCCTGCCCCATGCTCCTTGCCAGTTCTGGATTCCGTATAAGTCGGAGGATGGCCGCAGCCATGGCCTCGCTGTTCATGACCGGCACGATGAGCCCGGCGGGGCCAAAGTGATCGTCCTTTCGCTCACCCTCCAGCAACCCCCTGCAATCCCCCACGTTTGTGGCCACAAAGGGAATTTCTGCCGCCAACCCTTCCAGGATGGCCAAAGGCTGCCCCTCGCTGATACTGGAGAGAAGCAGCAAATCCACTTCCTGCAAATGCTCCTTGATATTGACCAGTCCAAGAAATTCCACGCCTTCCGTCCCCAGTTCCTCCAAAAAATCCCTGCACTCCTGGTAATATATCGGATCCTCCTCGCAATTTCCCATAATCTTCAACCGCACCTCCGGCATTTTCCGCTTCACGATGTCGAAGGCCAGAAGCATGGTCTTCACGTCCTTGATGGGCACCACCCGCAGTACCGCCCCCAATACAAAAGGTACGTTCTTTTGCGCGTCCTTTTTCCGACAAGATTCAAAATCAGCTGCGTTTACGCCGTTTGGTATGACCGCGATCTTCTCCGGCGGGCATTTCAGCTCTATCTGGAGGAGTCGGTTGGTTTCAAACAAGGTGGTAACCACGCTGGCCTGGTGGTAGGCGGTGAAGGAAAGTTTCTTAAAAAATTCAATCCATGGTTCCTTAAACTCTCCCACCACCCACTGGGAGCGGATGATGTCCTCCTCCCTCTCCCTGGTATAGATGCCGTGTTCGGACAAAAGCAGGGGAACCCCCTCAATATAGGAGGCGCAACTTCCCAGGATTCCCGCGTAACCGGCAGAGATGGCATGGTAAATGTCCGCCTTTGGAATCTCCTGAGAAAGGGTATACATCAAGGGAAAATAAATTCCCCGGAAATTCCAGAGGAAATGAAGGAATACTTTCCTCGATTTCTGCCTGCGGTACTCATCCCTGCAGATGTCAAAGAAAGACTCGCTCATCAAAAGGTCGCACAGATGCTGGCGGTGCCGCTTCGCCAATTCCAACACGCCGGTCCAGTTGATGGCATCCACAGAGCCAATCAGCAACCCCTTCAAAGTTTCTTTTTCCTCCCTGGTCAGCTGGATTTTCAGACCGCTCTTTTTGAATGTCGTATCCCCCAGGTACAGCGTCCGAATCTCCTTCACGTTTTCCGGGATGCGGCATACATACTCCGGCATCTCCTCTCTCGTGGTCGCAATTGCCCATACCACGAACTCCACATCCTGAAACTGGCTGCACAGCGTCTGCACCCAGCTGGAGACACCTCCCGGAACATATGGGTAGCTTCCCTCACAGATCAAACATACCCTCATGCTTTATTTTCCCTCCTCCAGCGTGATAATTCCATAGTTTTCCTGAATGCGCAGCAGATAGTATCCGTTTCCAACCTCCTGATAAGTCAGACCCTCCGCATCCACAATGCGCCCCTCCGTGTGATAAAAGAACGCCTGCCCCTTTGCAACGCCGCTACAATGAATCTCCATGCGGCTGCCGCTCTTTGTCCAGCCGTAATCCAGCTCCTGATAACTTTTCACATCGCCCTCGGTCTGAGTCAACGTCCTGCTTTCCAGCCAGGATACACGAGCCAGAACCTCCGACTCAAAAATGCCAACCTGCAGTTTGTCCGAATCCCAGGCGGGAGTATTTCCATCCCTGGTAATCAGCATGTCGACGTCAAACACATGGGAAACCATGCCATAGGCTCCCAGGACGGAACAGATGGCAAAGAAATTGCCCTCCTCCATGGAGTTTCCCGCAGTGGCCGCGGGAAACACGGTACATCCCTCTTCCCATGAAAGCCGCGTATCGCGGCTCTCCAGCATCCCCCTGACAGACCGGATGTCCGCGCCGGGCACGTCCAGCATTTCCGGGGAGAAATTGTCGGTTTCCATGGCCAGGCCTTGAACCGTATAGCTGGAGAAGAGCGCGGAAAACCGGTTGATAAAATCTTTGTTAAAAACAACTTCTCCCTCTTCCAGACAGTCAACGGCATAGACCAGTTCCCCGCCGAATTGCAGCGCCGACTTACAAATCGTCGCAAACACCGCGTCACTTGCCGTCCCGAAACTCTCCTCGGAAGACGCCTCTCCCAATATGCTGGACGTGTATAGCGTATTTGTGCGAAGGGAAATCCCCTGGAAGGCGGGCCACAGCACGTCCCGGAGAAACCCTTCCGCGGAATAGCCGTACAACTGCCCGCACAGCTCATCGTCAGCAGACGTAATCATGGGGAAATTGTCAAGAAATACGGCCTTCACCCCCAAAACCGGATAGACAAAATCCGGCAGCAATACGCTGATGGCTCCGGTCAGGAGCCCCATGCAGCGGATGTCCGCAAGGAAGATTCCGTTAATCAGGCAAATATCGCCCTTCTGCCAGGCGTATGTGTAGAGAACGGGAACGCCGCCCTGTGCATCCCGAACGTAGACGGACGCATCCGCATCCACCTCAATCCGGGCGGAACCACTGTCCCCATCATAATAACAAGTCCACTCCGGCTGGATGGGAAGCAAAGGCTTTTCAAAAACCAGGTCATGGTAATCCTCCCCCGCGGACTTCTGCCGGATGCCAAATGCCTGCCACAAGCGGGAGTCCTCATCCCCCTCTGCAAGACCCGCCGCCAGAATGACCCGGCCTCCCCCGGCGATGAATCCCTCAAGCTCCTCCAAGTCCGCATAACCGCTAATGGAATCATCACAAAAAATGACCAGGTCCTGCTCCCTTACCTCTCCCACGTCCAGCCGCCCTTGTCCGGCCACCGTGAGATGAATGTCCTCACAAAATTGCCGAATATTGCAGTAAATCTCCCCGCAACGCTCATCCTCGGGATCGCCCAGAAGCCAGACTCTGGGCTTTTCCCCTTCGTCCACCCGCGTTGTTTCGGTAAATTCCCGCTCCAGGGCAAGGACGCCCACGGCCTGAACGCTGTCCGGACGGCTCTCATATATATTGTAAATCAAAAAAATACCGCCAAGGATGGCAATAATAAGGATAATGTGCAGAAACCGTTTGAATGATACCATATTTTTACTCCATCTATTAGAATCTGATTCTGTTCGCGCCCGGAAAAGGGAACGCCCAATCAATTGTCCATTGCTACTTTGGTCAGGCGACCCGTCCAGTAGCGCAACTGCTCCAATCCTTTGGGGGAGAGGCGAATCTGCTTGTTTTTACGCAAATCATCCAGAAAATCCTCAAATTTCCGCCGTTCTCCCGCCTGGTAGAACATTTTCAGCATATCCTGATATGCCGCCTCGCTCCTCATCTGATCTGCGTATTTCTGCCAGAGGAGTTCCGCGTCCTTGTTACGACCAAGCTCCACCAGGGATTCTAAATATTCCTCGTACTCTTCCGAAGAAACCTCGTTTTCCCCGACATCGATTTGCCCTTGCACCAGGTCACACAAACGTTTTCGATAGGCACTCTGCTCCCTGGATGAAAGGATGCCGCTTTTCAACATCTCCGTCAGAGTCGCGCAGGCCGCGTGGTACTTTTCCGGATTGTCCGGATCCTCCGCATAATCCCTCCTGCACTCCATCCACCGTGTCTGGTGGAGACGGTATATCTCCTTCTTCGCAACCGCCGCATAATGAGCCGACTCCGAGTCTTCGTCCTGCTCCGCCGCCAAAAGTATCTTATAGTTCTCTTTCAGATCCTTTTTCAGCTGTTTCAACAAAAGGGCACGCTTTTCCGTGTTCGCGCCGACGGCCATGGCATCTTCCACCGGCACCACGTTCAGTGCCTCCCGCACGTCAGGGTGTTCGGGCTGTAGTTCAACCTCGAATGCGCGTATCAATATGGCTTCCTGGTCAACTCCCATCTTTTCTAAAAACGCCTGAAGCAATCTCGGTAAAAAATAAATGAGAAAACCAAGACCCGGGAGGAATACGAAGTAGACCGCCATCCCGGCAGTCTCCCGACGGACTCTCTTTATGACGGCGTACAGTACCGCCAGGGTAAAATTTACTGCTAAAAACCAAATCAACATGCTCACAACCTCGCTTTCCACCCATGCAGTTTAAGCCCCCGCCAATCCGTCCGAAACCAGGCGCGCATTCACGCCGCAGGCTGAGAGGCGCTTTTGCAGGTGCTCCAGGTTTTCGGAGCCAGTATTGTTCAATAGGGCAAAAAGTTTCCCCTCCCCATCGGTTCCCAGGCAGTCCGCCACGCGGAGCCTATGACTGACCACGGCAGCGGCAGCAGCCAGGGAGCCGGAATAAACAAGCTCCACCAGGCAGTATTCCGCCATACTCTTCTCCGCCTTCTCCTCGGCCAGAAGAACCCGTTTACGGAATGCCTCGGCCTTAAGGACGTCCGTATCTTTCACATAGTGAGTCTCCCTGGACAGTTCCTCATACTGCAGTGCCTTTTCCATGGAATCCCGCAACAGCAAGGACATGGTTTTCAATATATTGACATGGTACAGCGTCTCGCACTCATAGGGCAGCGTCTTAATAAGGATCACCGCCTCGGGAACTTCCCGGCAGACAATGGGCAGCACTACGGCGGGTTCCCCGCTTCCAAGCTCGCCCTGATAAAGCTCTCCCCGCACCACCGCGTCATAAATTCGAGGAAAGTTGGAAAGGTTCCATGACTTCCCATCCATTACGGAACTGTCACCCAGGGCACCCACCAGCCTCAGCCACGGGCTTCCTGCCTGCCCCTGGTAGACCGCCACCGTATCCGTGCGAACCAGCTCGGAGATGACCTGCATGGTCTCCATGAGGATACGGTCCGGTTCCTGAACCATCAGGCGGCTGATCAGGTCATACAGCTTTGGAAAGCCCGTCTTGGATGTCAGGAGGCGCTCCTCGTACTCGTTTTTGATGAGTACGTTTTCCTCGTTGATGGCCTTCAGATCCTCATACTCCTCCTTTAACATATCCAAATCCAGACGCACGCTCCAGGCATCCTGCTTGAGCGTGGAGACGGTATAGCTGACCAAAAGACCCAGGGATACATATTGCATGAACGCCTGCACGGTGTCCGCATAGGAATAAAACGTGGTCATTTCCAGAATGCTCAGGTTCTGGCCGTACAAATAAGCACCGCTGGCCAGGACAGCCGCCAGGGCACTCTGATAAATATTGTAGGATATAGAGATTAAAATGACATAAATCATCAGCCAGTCAATCTGGGAAAACAAGTCATGGGAACCACAGAGGGAATTCAGGACAAAAAACACTTCAAAAAGCAGAAGGTTCTCCGCCATCTGCCGAACATCCGAGGGAATGGTCCACTTTTTCTTTTTCCGGCCCTTTGCCGGAACCCGTTCATATGTAATCTGCCCTCTTTGCATCTGTTCTTCCAGGTTTCGGAAATTGCCCCATCCCAGTTCCTGCCTGATTCTGCCACTGTCCGCCAATGTGACGCAGCCCGGGTCTTCCCACCGAACGGCCTGCTCCGGAAGATTCTCCTGCATACAAGCCAGCTGGTACAAGCGCTTTGAAAAAACCTCGGCACTTCCGCAGACATTGTAAACATGCTCCTTACCATCTTCCATCACCCTTTTCACGGCATCCACGAGGTCGGAGACGTGGAGCGGCTGGAACACGTCATTTGGCATGCGGCTCTCCGCCCGTATGGCCGCGGAAAAAATCCGGCTCAAGAAATCGTCCCCGTCCTCTCTCAGCCGGTCGGCATACAGCTGGGACGCCCGAAGAACCACCGCATCCATGCCATGCTGCTTCCGATAAATATCCAGAAGCTGTTCCTCGCGGATAAACCGAACCCCCCGTTCGCTTACGGCTGCACACTCCGCGGTTTCAGCGGCCTTTCCCCCGGTATTTCCATACACCTCCGTGGATGACAGCAGGATGAACTTCACCTGCGGGAACGCGACGGCCGTCCGCAGCGATTGAGCCAGCAAGGTCACGTCCTTATCCGATTCCTCTTCATGGGCACCGCTCATATAATGGTTTCCGGCAAATATCACACAGTTCGGCGAGAGGGAGCGCAAGAGCTTCTCGAAACTTTCGCCTTTACGAGGGCTACGGTAAAAACGGTGCAGGGAGATGCCCTTCGACTTTCTTGGAAGCGCCTTGTCCGCCAGGATATAGACATCATTTCCTTCCTGCCCCATCCGCTCGGCCAGCGTCTCCGCCATGGCGTCGCTCGTTCCAATATAGACAATTTTCATAAGACTTCTTTTCTCCTTCCGCAAACTCCTCCAGAAACTTGCCGTGGTATTTTTCCTCGCCCCGCTTCCGAGCCTTCACCGCGTCCTCGAAATTTTCATAGCTCCCCAGATAGCGACGCTTTCCCTTGAAGCAGATGGTGGCCCTCCATCGCCGCTTCTTTGCCAGCCAATCCACCCCCGGCACGCCGCTTGTATTGTTACTACGGAGGGTATTGGCACGTATCATCTCCACGCAGGTTCCATCAATGTAGGTCAGCCCCAACGCGTGCCGCGACCCGCCCTCTCCATTCTGGCAGCCGCAGCTCTTGGTATGGCCGCTGCGCAGGTGATAGGTCTTAACCACTATTTCCTCTCCGCAGTCGCAACGGCACAGCCAAGCCGTCCTGCTACCGACATTCTCCGCCGGAGCGAGTACGGTGAGCCTTCCATATCGCTGGCCGGTCAAATCCACTTTTTTTCGAGAATGGCTCATACGCAAACATCACCCGCCTTATCCCAAGATTTACATAGACCTATTATATTTTCTGTAGATGGCCGTCCGCCACTTGCCACTCTGCCGATTTTATGCTTCCCTCCTTGGGATGACTTGCGTAATACCATTCGAGGAAATCATCATGCAGTTCTTCTCCCCGCTTGCGGGCAAGAATCGTTTCCTCTTTGTCCGCATAAGAACCCAGATAGTAAGTCTTTCCCTTGAAAGTAATCTGCGCGACCCATCTGCCGTTCCGCCGATTCAGATAAACGCCGGTATGCCCGCTGGTATTGCTGGCAATCAGCCGGCTCCTCGCCGCCGCAGTCACAGCGGCACAGCCAGACTGTATAGCCGCCTTTTCGTTCTGCCGTGGGGGCGGCTATGGTCAGCCTGCCGATACGGCAACCCACGCCAATCGGTGATTGAATCCCTTTTTGCCGTTCCGGTAAACCCTTTTTTTCAATCCGATGCACACTCCTTGATATTGAAAACAAAACTACTCGCGCATATAGTTTAGGTTACTGTGGTTTCCAGCATTTCCTCTTTTATCGGATTTTGACACCGGACGGATACAAGCTACAATCGCAAGTTCCCGCAAATGTGCAGGATGCCCACTCGTATTTTCGCAGAATGGCCAAATCTGCGAAAAGCTTCTATTTTACCCATAATGCAGTCATTTTCTCAGGCCACCCGACCACAAATCTGACCATAAAAATCTGAAAGGGCACCAATCTGTTTCCTTTTGGAATCCATGGTCGGATGAACATATCGGTTCAGGGTAATCTTCACATCGGAATGCCCCAACAGCTCGCTCAATGTTTTCACGTCCATGCCGTTCTCCACGCAGTTCGTAGCAAATGTATGGCGCAGTGTATGGAAAGTCCGTCCGTCAATTCCGGCCTCTTTCAAAATTCCTTTGAAACGATATTGCATTGTTCTGGGATCCAACGGCTTTTCCCCGCCAAACACGTATGGCTGCTCCCCTTTGAGTCGGGAAAGAATCCCCAAAAGCTCCGATGTCAGGGGAATCGTCCTTCTGGAGCTTTCGCTTTTTGGATTATTTTCCAACAAGATAGTCTTTGTCATGTACCCTGGCACGGCAATACGTTGTACAGTCCGATTTACCGTCAGAGCATTGCCATTAAAGTCGATATCCGTCCATCTGAGCGCGCACAGTTCCCCAAGTCGTAACCCGGTATACATGCACAGCAATACCGCTGCCATGAATTTGTCCATCCGTCCATAGATACGGTCAAGGAGCAATGTCTGCTCCGCCCTGGAAAATGTTTCGACCGTCTTTTTCTTCGCCTTTGCAGGCGAACGTTCCAACAGTGGAACGCTTGTCAAATAATGTCTGTTTGCAAAGGTAAGGATCTGGTTGGCAACGCAGATAACGCTTTTTTGCAGGCTTTCCGACAATTCCTTCTCCGATAAGTGGTCAAAAATCTTTTCCTCCAGATCTTGTGCCATGCCGCTAGAGAGCTGGCATGAGCCGATGATACTGGCAAGATGCGTCCGATAAACGGTGTCATACTTTATGTACGTAGAATATTTCCGTTTACCGAAAAGCTCCGCGAGCCACTCCCCGGAAACTCGTGAGAACAATACTGTACCTTCATTTTCGTCCACACTTTTTAGGCTTCCACTTTCAACTTCTGCCACTGTTTTTTTCTCCATGCCGTGGCATGCAGAACCGAGCCTGGCCAAGGAAAGTTTTTGCTTCGTTTCCCCATAGTCTCTGCCATATACAGAGCGGTAAACATACTTTCCCTTATTTTCATCAAATACCTTGTAACGCCCCTCCCATCTTCCGTCCATCCTCTTTCTAATGTTTTCTCCGTGCCTTGCCATTCTTTTTCTCCTCCATTTTTCTTGTTTTTCGTCGAGATTTTTACTATAAAGCCGACCATAAGACTGACCATAAAACTGACCACAAAATTACTCATCCTCCTTTCATTTTTCTGCCAAAAGTCGCTGAAAACACGGTGGTTTTTTCGATAGGACAAGCAAAAGCTGTCGAAATCCCAAAAAATTTCATGGCAGATATTGCAATTATCCTTCAAACCGCGTATAATATAATAGGTTCTATGTATGAAAAATGGTTTTCAACTATCCTCCGGATTTCGCAGATTTGGCCATTCTGCGAAAAGCAGAAGTTGTTTTTACCCTAAAACTATTTCACAGTCTTTTTCCGATTTCCCCAATCCACAAAACAGAATATTTTTCCAGCTGTGCGGTTGCAATCCATTTATTAATGAGCAAAACGTGCAAAATAAAGACAAATTTTTCAAAATAAGAATATAAGCAAGAGTTCCCGCATGCTATCCTATAACCACAAAAGACGATGAGACAGGAGGTTGGAGAATTGTTATCAGAACGTTTTTACGGCATGGGAGAACCGCTGATTCAAAGGGAGGCGGACACCGGTGTCATGGCGGCAGAATACTTGGACCTGGTAAAAGCCGTGGGCTGTACGGCATATAGGTCCTGGATGCACCTGACGGAGACTTTAAAAGACCCGGTAACGCCAAACGAAGAAGTCGTGGCCGCCCACAAAAGGCTTCTTAACCGGGCGGCAGAACTCGATTTGGAAGTGACCGGCATGAGCCACGAGTGGTTTCTTCCCGAGGGGTGCAAGCAAAGAAAAGGGCACGCGATGCCTGGGCGCGACCTGACGGAGGGAAGCTTGTATATGCAGGCATTGGAAATGCTGGAAGAATCCTGGTGCACGCAGGCGAAGCTCTTCCCCCTGGTAGGCAACTGGGAAATTGGAAATGAATGGAATTTGAACGCGTTTCTACATCCGGACGGGTTTTTGGACGGGGAAATGTCGGAGCCATTTACGGCGGACGAGAAGATGGACATCGCCATCGACCTGATGTATTTTTCGGCAAAGGGCATAAGGAAGGGAAATCCCAATGCCAAGGTCACCTGCTTTTCCCCGGCACTCTCCACGCCGTGGCTGGGCGGCGACTTACCGGATTATCTCCCTCCCATGTACGGGATTGCATGGACGCTTGACAAGATGTACCGCCGAATCAAGTCCGGAGAATTCTGGTCGGATAACCCGGATGACTATTTTGACATGCTGTCATGGCATCCTTATCAGATGAGCGTCGACCAGAGCAAGGTGGGAGTGGATTTATTCTTAGACATCTTTGAACCGGACCATTTGTGGAAGGATTACAACGATGCCGCATACCGGGTAATGTGCAAATACGGTGACGGACACAAG
>CATLEQ010000033.1 GCA_949915905.1 uncultured Lachnospiraceae bacterium
CTCTGGATTCGTCACATGGAAACCGCATTTTAAGCGATTTTTAGGAAACCACAGCAATATATTCAATTATCAAGGTACGTATTGTGAATAAGGGAATAATGTTTTACCCTTATGTCGCCTTAATCATGAAATATTAAAAAAAGTCAATGGACAAGACACATTTTTGAGTTTTAGCAAAATAGTAATTACACGTACTGCATATCGTTTGACAAATAAAATGCACGAAGATTATCCTAACGCTATTAAGCAATTAAGCAATGGACATGCTTACGATATGTCTACAAATATATTTGAAAGATTGCCGCAAATATTCTTTGATGAAAGGCCTAATGATGGAGAAGAATACATACAGATTTTGGGACGCGTTAATAATGAAAGGGCATATAAGTATGTAAGACGAGATTATATTAATACTGTTAGTAATTTGGACAAGTATAAAATATTTCTACCAAAGGCTAACGGGATAGGTGTTTTAGGAGAAGTTTTATCAGCACCTATATTATGTGGTCCTAGAGTTGGCTCTACGGAAACATTTTTGAGTATAGGTGCATTTAGCAATATTAATGAAGCAGGAGCGGCTTTAAAGTATATAAAAACAAAATTTGCAAGAGCATTATTAGGCGTTCTTAAAACAACTCAGGATATAACACCAGAGAAATGGAAATGTGTCCCATTACAGGATTTTTCAGAATCGTCAGATATTGATTGGAATACATCTATATCCAATATTGATAAACAGCTCTATAAGAAATATGGATTGTCAGAAGAAGAAATTTATTTCATCGAATCAAAAGTAAAGGAGATGGAATAATGGCAAAAATAAGTATCAATACAACTCAAAAAGTTATTCCTATGATTTATGCCTATTCCACACCTGAAATTGCAAGACATGATGGTTGGGTGAAGATTGGATATACAGAAAAGCAGACTACAGAGCAAAGACAAAAGCAGCAATCGCATACTGTAGATGTGGAATTAAAGGAAGAATGGAAAGGTAACGCTATCTTTGAAGACGGCTCGGGAGAAATATTCCATGATTCTGACTTTCACGCCTATTTAAGCAAGTTGGGGATTGAGAGAAAAAAGGACACAGAATGGTTTCATATTGACGGACCAGCTTCAAAAGCAGAGTTTAATAAGTTCCGTGAAAGTAGAGGGATACTGAAAGATATTGATGAAGTGATTCCGTATACTCTACGCAATGAACAGAAGAAAGCTGTTGAGCAGACTGTCAATTATGCCAAAGAACATGAAAGTGGTGAATTTTTATGGAACGCAAAGCCACGTTTTGGCAAGACATTATCTGTCTATGATTTTTGTAAGCGGGTTGATGCACATAATATTTTAATTGTCACCAATAGACCGGCGATTGCAAATTCATGGTATTCAGATTATGAAAAGTTTCTGGGGCATAAATCTGGCTACGTATTTGTAAGTTCTACAGAATCACTTAAAGGTAAAAAGTACGTCATATCAAGAGAAGAATACAGAAAGATAGCCGCAGCATCTAGTGAAGAATTGTCTGGCTGCATAGAATTTGTAAGTTTACAAGACATAAAGGGTTCTATGTATTTTGGCGGGCAATATGATAAATTGGAAGAAATCAGCGATGACCCAAAGAAAGGAAAAGTATGGGATGTTCTGGTTATTGATGAAGCACATGAGGGTGTAGATACATATAAATCAGATGTAGCGTTTGACCATATCAAGCGTAAATTTACTCTGCACTTATCAGGCACTCCATTTAAAGCACTGGCAAACGATAAGTTTCCAGAAGTGGCTATTTTCAACTGGACGTATGCCGACGAACAGAAAGCGAAATTTGAGTGGAATGGAGAAGATGAAAACCCATATAAGAATCTTCCGCAGCTAAATCTGTTCACTTACCAGATGTCTGAAATTATCAAAGAAGAATTGGAACAGGGCATAGAAATTCAAGGTGAAACAGAAGAATATGCTTTTGATTTGAATGTATTCTTTGAGACGAAGAATAGCAGATTTGTTCATGAAAGTTCTGTTGATAAGTTTTTGGATGCACTTACAAAGCAAGAGAAGTTTCCATTCTCTACACAGGAATTGAGAGACAAATTAAAGCATACATTCTGGCTGTTAAATCGTGTTGACAGTGCAAAGGCTCTGGCTAAAAAGTTGGAAGCGCATCCAGTATTTAAGGATTATAAAATCATCCTTGCCGCTGGTGATGGCAGACTTGATGATAGCGAAGAAACAGAAAAATCCTTTGATAAAGTGACAAAAGCTATCGCAGATAACGAAAAGACTATCACATTATCGGTAGGACAGCTTACTACTGGTGTTACAATTCCAGAGTGGACGGCGGTTCTGGTGTTGAGTAATATCAAAAGTCCATCACTGTATATGCAAGCAGCTTTTAGAGCGCAGAATCCTTGTCTGTTTCAAGAAAATGGACAGTATTACAGAAAAGAAAATGCTTATGTATTTGACTTTGACCCTGCCAGAACACTTACTATCTTTGAGGAATTTGCGAATGATTTATCTCTTGATACATCAGATGGCAGGGGAGATATGGACAGGCGTAAAGACAACGTGCGTACTTTGTTGAACTTTTTCCCCGTCATCGGTGAAGATGAAAACGGGGAAATGATAGAACTTGATGCTGAAAAAGTATTTTCTATCCCTAGAAGGATTCGCTCACAAGAAGTTGTAAGACGTGGATTCATGAGCGACTTCTTGTTCCAGAATATTTCTAACGTATTCCATGCTCCTATGGAAGTGATAGAGATTATTCAGCAGTTTACAGCAGTGCAAGAGCCAAAAAGCAACGTGAATATTACTCCGCAGACAGAAGGTGAACTGTCTCTTGATGAAAATGGGGAAGTTTCCTTGACCGATGGTTATGTTATCGGCAAGTCAATAGAAGTTTTTGGAGACAAAATATTTGGTGATGTCCCTGAAAAATTAAAGAGTGTGATTGATGAGATTCAAGCCACAAAAGATGATGGAGAAGCGGAACCGTTGGATTATTTAAAAGATATTTTCCATAAAGAAGCCGTTAGTGTAGTGATGGAAACAGCACAATACGGATATGGTTCTGATTTGCACCCGTCTGATAAAAAGCGTCTGGAAAAGAAATTGAAAGCTGATTCAGACCACATCATCAACAAAGCCTATGGAGAGTTGTCTATCACCAATAAGAAATTAGAGAAAGAGCATGAGGAGCTTTTATCTTTTTGCGATACTGATGATGATGTAAAAGTAGTAAATGAGGAATTTGAGGAAAAGAAGAAAGCAGCGGTTAAGACTTTTAAGCAAACATTATCTGATTCTGTTGATGATTTTGTCAAATCGGCGGGGGAAGATGTTGTTAGAACAGTTGAAACCCAGAAGAAAGAGCAACAGAAAAAAGGTATTGAGGATTCTGTAAGAGACCATTTAAGAGGATTTTCAAGAACAGTACCCTCTTTCCTTATGGCATATGGTGATGATAGTGTCACGCTGGCTACATTTGATAAGATTATTCCGGATGAAGTGTTCATTGAAGTGACAAGCATCAGTTTGGAACAGTTCAGATTTTTGAGAGATGGCGGACCATACATTAACGAAAAGACGGGACAGCAAGAAATATTTGCTGGTAAGTTATTTGATCCTATTGTATTTGATGATTCTGTAAAAGAGTTTCTCCGCTTGCGTGTGAAGCTGGCTAACTACTTTGAGGAATCGCATACAGAAGATATTTTTGACTATATTCCACCGCAGAAAACCAATCAAATTTTTACACCTAAATGGGTAGTAAGGCAGATGGTTGATATGTTGGAAAAAGAAAATCCTGGTTGTTTTGATATGCCTGACAAAACTTTCATTGATTTGTATATGAAGTCTGGCTTATATATTGCCGAAATCGTCAAAAGGTTATATCAGAGCGATACAATGAAAAGGTCATATCCAAATGAAGCTGAAAGATTGAAGCATATCTTTAAAGAACAGGTTTATGGACTTGCGCCGACAGAAATCATCTATAAGATTGCAACAAACTTCATTTTAGGTTTTGATGATAATGTCACAATCACAGAGCATAATTTCAGACAAGTTGACGCTTTAGAATATGCGAAACAAGGAACGCTGGAACAGTTTTTAGATGAATTATATGGGGGAGATAATAATGGGTAGACCTAGAAAAGACAATGTGTCTATAGCTTTCTGACTGGGACGGCATAGTGTTCGACAAACTGAATCAGTTCCATGCGGATTCCGGACAAGCTAAAACAGTTGTGATTGAAAGAGCTTTAGGTATATATTGTATATTGATGATTATTATGAAAGATGGGAAATCATCAAATATAATGAATAGAGAGAGGAAGAATATATGGGGATACAAATAGGCGATGGGAATAAAATCAAAAACTCCAATATTGCAGAGAACATCAATGGAGCGCTTATTACTGATGAAAAGAAAAGGTTTTACGACAAGCATCCGTGGATTGCTGGTATTATAATCTCTGTTATTGTTGCATTTATTTTCTTATTCTCTTTTTGGGAAAAGATTATTGTTTTGATTGAGAGGTGTTTCTGATGGCGAAAAGTCAAATTATAAAAGATTTTGCGAATAATACAGTAGACTTACAGACAGCATTAAAAAGGGTAAAGGTATTACTGCAAGAGTTTGATGATGAAAAACTTCTTGAATGGGTCAATTATGAAATAGAGGGCTATCCATCTGATGATAAAGTGCCTGAATACAGAAGAATTTTAGGACAGCCGTTTTGTTCATATATTAAGGGGTCTATGGCCAACCATTTGAAATATACGAATGTTCCATTGTCGTTAGGAAATATGCCAGAAGAACATAAAAAAGAGTTTTATTATATGTACATTAAACAAGGAATTGAGACTCTAAAAATCTTATTGAATTAGAATAAAGACTTAGGAAGAATTATCCCCGCAGAGTATTACCCATACATAGCGAAATGTAATAATGATATGGGCATGATAATTACATCTGCAACAGTTAATTTTAATATGCCGGATGTTTATAATATTTTTCCAAAGGTGGAAAATAAACTTCTTGATATATTGAGGTATCTTGAAAAGCAGTTTGGGAATTTAGATGATTTGGATATTGATTTAGATAGCAAGAGCAAAGATGAAGTGAATGAGATAAAGAGTCATATTTATGTGATAATTTATAATGACCAAAGTATTTCTATTGGTGATAATAACAAGATTAAAAATTCTACTATTGTATCCAAAATTTCAGACGGGATACAGAAAATCACAATGAGTTGATTTTCTGTAAAATAAGACTTGCTTGAAATAGGGCAAGTCTTGATAACTGATAAGCAACATATGTAAGTTACAAGGGGGTATGGATATGGATAATGTCAGAATTGATACTTATGACATTAAAAAATTAGCTGGCACAAATAATGATTCCTATGAAAGATTAAAACAAACAATAGAAACATTAAGCAAAGGACTTTTTCTTTCAATGGCAGAATCAAATCTATCAGCAATAAATCAATTAGCTGAAATTATGAGAGAAAGCGTTGGTAAATGGGGAAGTATATATGCCAAATATGATTATTCGGCGACATTAAAAAATATGGTGGATGAATTGTCTCAATTGTCTAAAATAAGTTTAGGATGCAATACAGAGATAATAAAAAAATCTCTTAGCAATATGGTGGAATCATTATCAGTTTTGCAGACGGAACAATTAAAACAGATTGTAAATCTTGATTATAGCAAAGCATTTTCTTCTACATATGCTTCATTGGATTCGATGAGGAATATCATCAATATGGCATATATAGCATCACAAGAATATGCTGACAATGAATCAATGGAGCAAGAATTGGATGATAATTTATTAACTGCCGAAGAGGCGGTGGAAACAATATGTGAACATATAAAAAATCCCGCCGGAATTATTGAGAGAATAAGCACATGGTCACAGGAAAAAATCAAAAAGTATTGGATAGTCGCCGCACTGTTTACTATGTTGTGGAATATTTTTGTTTTACCATATCTTCAAGAGAATATTGGTAAGCCTGCTATGGCTACTTTAACAAGCAATGTGAAAGAACTTCCAGAAAAAGGGGCAGCTATCATCTGCCAATTGAAAGAAAATATTGAGGCATATATCACTGAAAATACTAATTATTATTATAAGGTTTCTTTTATTGATGAAAATGGTGTTGAACGTGAGGGGTATGTTGCTAAAAGAAACCTTAAAATTATTCAAGAAGAAAGTGATGATGAAAATTCAGAACAAGAGGATTTATCATCAGATAACCCTTAAATATTATAAAAATCTTATTTACGAGGAAGGTGTATGTTAAATTTCAAAATACCTTCCTTTGTTGTAATCATGAAAAATGACTTATGGCATACCTGACTTGAATTCGTAACAGTTTAATCAAAAAGCGGGTTTAATTCTCTGCAGCTTGCTGCACAACAAACTAAGCGAGGCTGGGGCTAATATCCCGCTGCTTGCAGCAGGGAAGTTTATTGTGCAAGAGAGATTTTACAGTGTGTTTTTTATAATTTGGTGTTAGTGTTGGAGCGATATGCATTTATAGCTATCTGTTGAACATGCATTTCCTTGATGTTGAAAGGGTTAAAAAGAAGCATCAATCCATTTATGCACTAACATCATTAATTTTACAAACACACTTGACAATACTTCTCTGATGTTATGCGGGAGTATGTTGAGGGTTATGGGTTTGTTGAGGAAGAACGCCCCGTGTGTGGAAAATGGACGATATGGAGGGAGAGTCATGACGGGAAATGACTGGTCTGAGAAATATGACGAAATTACGAATGAGGTGCCGGGAAATGATGTTGAAAAAAGGGTGCTGCAGATGGTGCGGAAGGGAAGTACCATTCTTGAGGCGCGGGAAGCGAACGGGCTTTCCGACGTGGAAATGAGGGATCTGATGGAGCGGGCAAAAAAAGCGGAAATTGAAAAGCTGTGCCTTTCGGTACCTAAAGACGAATAGGGGTAATGCTCTCCTTTTTCTTGTGTTCCGTTTTTTAGCACCAGTGTACAGATTGCAACAATCTTCCCGTATACTGACACTACTATTTTAAGAAAAAGTTTTGTTTAAGGCTAACTAATCTGGGAAAAACATGATATAATATCGCCAGATATTATACCTGCGCATAGGCAGTTTCTGCAAAACCGCAGAAAACTGCTGCGCATTCCCCAGCGAGAGCCTAGCCGCTTTGCGGCCATGGTATAATCCAAACAATGAATGGCATCAGTCGAAAGGAGCGCGTGGTGATGGGTGTCTTTTTGAACAACACGGTACTGTATGAGGCGTATAAAGAAATTGCTTCTTCTAAATTTTTTGTGGACAAGTCCATGTTGATTGAAGAGGTTGTAAAAATGTTTACAAAAGACGGCCAAAAATACGTTTGCATTACGAGACCCAGGCGTTTTGGAAAGTCTGTCATGGCGAACATGCTGGGGGCATATTTTGAAAAATCGGTGGATGCGGGCGGGATTTTTGACAATTTAGAGATTGCAAAGTCAGAGGCGTATCGTGAGCATTTGAACAAGCATAACGTCATTTATATTGATTTCAGCAAAATACCGGAAGAATGTACGAACTATAAGGAGTATCGGGCGCGTATTTCGAATGGAATAAAGGCGGACTTGCTTGAGGCGTATTCGCCGGATGCTGTTGATGTTCGAAAATCGTTATGGGACGTTTTGACTGATGTTTGGCAAAAGACGGGAGAGAAGTTCATTTTCGTTATGGACGAGTGGGACGCGGTGTTTCACATGCCGTTTGTCACGTTCGAAGAGCAGATGTCTTATTTGCTGTTTTTGAAAAATCTCTTAAAGGATCAAGTTTATGTGAGGTTGGCATACATGACGGGGATTCTTCCCATTGCCAAATATTCGGATGGCTCAGAATTAAATATGTTTTTGGAATATAATATGGCGACGGCGAGACGATTTAGCCAGTATTTTGGATTTTTGGACGCGGAGGTGGATGGGCTTTTTGAAAAGTATAAGCAAATAACCGAGAATCCGTGGATTACCCGTGAAGATTTGCGGGCATGGTATGACGGATATCATACGGCGAGTGGGGAACAGATATACAATCCGCGTTCCATCGTGTCGGCGTTGTCAGATAACCAGCTTCGCAATTACTGGACGAGTTCGGGGACTTACGATTCGATTTTTGGGTATATACAGAACAATGTCGCGGACGTTCAGGACGACATCGCGCTGATGTATGCCGGAGAGGCGGTCGCGGCGGACGTACAAGAATATGCGGCGACGGAAATGCGGTTGGAGACGAGGGACGAAATTTATTCCGCGATGGTCGTATATGGGTTGCTGACATATGAAAATGGATACGTGTCCATTCCAAATAGGGAGTTGAAGGACAGTTTTGCGGTGATGATGAAAAAAGAGAAGTCTTTAGGTTATATTTATAATCTTGCCAGAGAGTCAAGAAAGATGCTGGCGGCGACTTTGGCGGGGGACACAAAGACAATGGCAGAAATTTTGCAATATGCCCATAATACGGAATCTCCTATTTTTGCGTACAATAGTGAGATTGAGCTGGCAGCGGTCGTGAACTTGGTCTATTTGGAGGCGAGGGATAGATACCGGGTAGAGCGGGAGGACAAGGCTGGGAAAGGATACGTGGATTTTATTTTTTATCCGGAACAAAAAGGTGCGGACGGAATTATTTTGGAATTAAAAGTGGATGCCACGCCGGAGACGGCGATTCAACAGATTAAAGACAAAGACTATGCGCTTCGGTTGAAGGGAAAATTAGGCGATGTGAAAAGGTATTGCGGACGGATTTTGTTGGTTGGTATCAGTTATGACAGGGAAACGAAGGAACATAGTTGCAAGGTGGTTTGCGAAGAGGAAGTTATGCGGTGATTTAGATATGCAAACAAAGTGATGCCTTTGTCAGATTTCTATGCATCCCCCGGCCAATCTATGCAGTGATTGGCCGGGGGATAAAGATTTTATGAATAAAATTGTCAAGAAGCGCGTCTTTGTTTCAGATCCTCCACGATTTGTGCATATTTCTCGTTCGTCAGGTCAAAAAACAGCATCGGAACGATGGCAATCAAGAGCAAGATGGTCGGGGCGAGGGTCAGCGTCCCGTGGAAAACGTTCAGCGTGGCCACGGTCTGCTGCTGGTTCGGCACATAATTGGAGAGCGTCAAAATCAAGCCGCTTAAGCCCCCGCCGATGGCGATGCACACCTTGGAAGAAAACGTCTGGCTGGAGCTGATGATTCCTTCATTGCGCTGTCCGGTCTTCCACTCCATGTATTCGATGGTACTGGAAATCATGGTCGAGGCGAGGATGGACAGGCAGCCCAGCGGGATGGGGGCAATCGCGGTGAAAACCAGTACCCCGGTCAGGTTTTGATAGCCATATAGGAAATATAAAAAGTATAACGCGGATCCGGCAAGGCAAAAGGCAATAAAGAGGGAACGCTTGTCAAATCTGCGCATCAGCACCGGTGTCAGCAACATTCCGACGATCATGCCGGGTACGGCCACTAGGGACAAAAAACGACCAGGGAATCATGAATTTTGCACCGGCGCTGGCCAAGGCGGGACATGCGGGGAAACGCTGGAAGAACCTTCACAAGCAGATGAAATTATGCCGTTTCCATGTTTCAGAAACGACATCGGGGAAAAGGAAGGAAATTGAGGTTGAGACGCAGTACCGGCATGAACTGTTTGACGAAGACCTGCAAATCTGCTATATTTTTAAGGAAAGTGAAAGCATTCGTGTCCGGATGAGGGCCGTGTTTGCGGACAGACCGTATCGGATTGGGTTTACCATGCCGTTGATGGAACGGTGGCAGAAGTTTAGCTGGTATGGCAGAGGGCCGATGGAGACTTATTGCGACAGGAAGGGCGGGGGATTGATTGGAATTTACGAGGCACCGCTGGAAGCCTTGTCGCATGATTATATGCATCCGCAGGAAAATGGCAACCGCACGGATATAAGGTGGTTGGAAATTGGCGGCGCGGGGCGGCTTCGCTTTACGGATTTGACCGGAAATGGCATGGATTTCAGCGCGCATCCGTATACGCTGGACATGCTGGATGGGGCCGGGCACAGCTATGAGCTGCCAAAGTCCGGGGCGGCGGATTTACAATTGGACGGATTTCAGTGTGGTGTTGGCGGGGATTCGCCGGGATTCGCGTTTTTGAAGGATAAATACCGAATGGAAGCACATCGTGAGTATGTGCAGGAATTTAAGATTACGTGCTGAAGCATAATGATGATGCCGGGGGTAAAAGGTCATGAGAGTGGCGATTGTTGATGACAATCCTGCGGATTTTGGCCGTCTGCAGGAGTATGCGAAAAGATTCGAGGAAGAGTCAGGAGAAGTCATCCATACGGAAATATTTTCCGACGGTGCCCAGATTGCCGAGCGGTATCGGGAAAAGGGACGGTTCGACGTGATTTTGCTGGATATCGAGATGAAGTATTTGGACGGGATGAACACGGCCGGACAGATTCGGAAGCTGGACGAGGACGTGCTGATTATTTTCATCACGAACCTGGCACAGTTCGCCGTGCGCGGTTACGAGGTGGGCGCGCTTGATTTCGTCGTGAAGCCGGTTTCCTATCCGGCATTTTCCGCCAAGATGTACAAGGCAAGGCGGCGCATGAAGAGCGGGCAGGAAAAAATGCTCACGGTGCGAAGCAAGACCGGCTTGTTTCGTTTGTCCACGCGGGAGCTCATCTATATTGAGGTGAGGAATCATTCGCTCATTTACCATATGACGACGGGAAATTACCAGTGTACGGGCAGTCTCAAGGCGGCGGAAAAGGAGCTTTCGGGACTGGCGTTTGCAAAATGTAATTCTTGTTATCTGGTGCATTTGAGCTATATTGAGAAGGTGACGAACGAGTGGGTGTTGGTTGCGGGAAATGAGAAGCTGCAGATCAGCGGGCCGAAGCGGAAGGAGTTTTTGCAGAGGCTGACGGATTATTATGGGGGAAGATGATGGAAAATCTGACATTTCGTGTATTGCAGGCATCGTTTTTGTTGGAACTTTTCGCGGGAGCACTCCTTTTCATGATTCCGTTGAAAAAAAGAAGGCATTTCGTGGCGCGGAGCGTGCTTTTGTTGGCTCCGTGCCTGTTTGTCGTGATGGTGATTCCGCACATGAGCGTTTTGTATATTGTCAGCGCGGTCATGGTGTACGTGATGATTTATCTGGTAACGGAGGTGTCACGCAAGAAGGCGTTGTATTTGGCAATGTGTTCGTGGGCGCTGCAACATTTGACCTATGCCGTGGGCAGCATCTGGACCTGCATCCGGGGGATTTTGTTTCGTATTCCGTCCAACGCGTTGGTGGAGCCGACTTTTTCTGTTTCATACTGGGTCGTGCACGTCTTGGTGTACGGAGTAATCCTCGTTTTCATTTTGCGCAGGCGCGAACGGGAGGCGGAGATGGACATTACGAGTTCCCAGACGTTGTGGTTTTCCGGCGTGGTCATGCTGGTCGTGTACGTGTTGTCCAACCTGGTACAAGGCAATCGCGCGAATGAAAATTATAAGCTGTTGTTGGTCTGTTATCTCTATTCGTCGTTATGCTGCGTTTTCATTATTATATTGGAAGAAAATATATATCGGCGGTTCGTTCTTAAAAATGAAATCACGGTTATTCAAAACCTTTGGCTGGAGCGGCGGGAGCAATATGCGATGGCGAAGGAAAACATCGACGTAATCAATCGGAAATGCCATGAGTTGAAAAAGCAGATTACGGAAATGGGGCAACTGGAAATGTCGGGGGAATTGCGGGAAAATCTGGACAAGCTCAAGGATTCGATTCAGATTTACGACGCGGTGATGAAGACGGGGAACGAAATTTTGGACGTGACGTTGACGGAGAAAAGCTTGTATTGCCACGCGCAGCAAATCAGCCTGATTTGTGTGGCGAAAGGGGAGCTTTTGGATTTTATCGAGATGTCGGACATTTATTTTCTTTTTGCCAATGGGCTGGATTATGCGGTGGAGTCCGTGAAAATGTCGGATGACGCGCAAAAGCGGCAGATTGCCGTGCTCGTGAGTGAAAAGAGTGGACTGCTGCTGATACAGATTGAGTTTTACCAAGGCGTGCATGGGGATGAAAATAGAAGGAATCCGGAATTGGAAGAAAGAATTGGCGCGGGGATGGATGTCGCGGCGGAGGTGGAAGCACGAGGTGAGATGGCACTCAAAAGCATGCGTTATATCGTGAAAAAATACAAGGGGGTCATGACCGTGCATGACGAGGACGTTTTGACAATTCTAAGGATTTCCATTCCGATTCCGGGAGAAGAATAATGCGTGAAAATGCCGTGCCAGAGAAAAGGCGCGGCATTTTTGCGTCAAAATCAGGCGCGGCATACAGCGGGGACACTTGACTTACGCGCTGAAATGGAGGATACGAATTAAGGGTGTCAGTTTGTGCCAAAATCCGTCAGGTCATTTCCGTTTGTGATATATTTCTTCCATCTTAATAAAAGGAGGAATAAAATATGAATGGAAAAGGCAAGAAAAGGGGTTACATCGGTTTGGCAATCATTGCCGTACTGCTGGTTGTGACCATCGTGGCGGACGTGCTGGTGGCGAAATACCTGACGATGATCAAGTTGTATTTCCGTGACACCGACACTTCCGTTTACGAAATGTCGGCGGACGAGGCACTTGCGGCCGCCAGTGAATTTAATACGGAGCTGGGTGACGAGGGCATCGTCATGCTGAAAAACGCCGGGGACGCGGCGTTGCCGCTTCCGGCCGGGACGAAAATCAATTTGTTTGGCAACGCGTCCTACCAGACGTTGTACCAGGGGTCGGGTTCCGCGTCGAGCTGGTTCAAGCAGGACTTGAACGTGAATTTCAAGCAGGGGCTTGAGGATGCGGGGTTCGAAGTGAATCCAGGACTGTGGAAGTTTTACGAGGACAATTATCAGGAGCGCAGCGACCAGGAAGGCGGCATGACGGACATGTCGGGAGCCGACCACAGCATCCTGGAGCAGCCGGTTTCACAGTACGAGGAGTACGAATATGAGGGGCAGAACGTCCTTGAGTATTCAGAAAGCTATTCCGACGTGGCGGTGCTTGTGCTGGGTCGTGCCGGCGGCGAGGGTTCCGACGCGGTGATGGAGATGGACGGTTACACGGGCGGCGATGCCGGAAAGCATTATCTGGAATTGCAGAGCGTGGAGCAGGAATTGCTTTCCTATATCGAGCAGAATTATGAGACGGTCATCATCGTTTTGAACACGGCGATGGCGATGGAAACGGGATTTATTGACGACGAGGCGGTGGATGCGGCGTTCTGGGTAGGCATGCCGGGTTCAAAAGGCTGCGAGTCGTTTGGAAAGATTTTGGCGGGAGATGTCAATCCGTCGGGACATTTGACGGACACATACGCATACGCGCTTGAGAGTGCCCCGTCCTACTACAATTTTGGTGATTATACCTACAGCAACTTTGAAGGAAATAACAAATATGTATATTATCAAGAGGGCGTTTATGTAGGATATCGCTACTATGAGACGGCGGCAGCGGACGGTTATATCAATTATGATGAGACGGTGCAGTTCCCGTTTGGTTACGGCCTTTCTTACACGACCTTCGACTGGGAAGTGGGCGAGACGAAGCTGGGCGAGATTGGCGGCGCCATCAGCGTGGATGTCAAGGTGACGAACACCGGCGACGTGGCGGGAAAGGACGTGGTACAGTTATATTACGCTTCCCCGTATGACCCGGCGGAAGGAATCGAGAAATCGGCAATTGACCTGGGGGCGTTTACCAAGACAAGCCTGCTTGAGCCGGGCGCGTCCGAGACGGTGACATTGACCTTGAACGTGGATGACATGGCGGCTTATGATTACCGCAACGCGCAGTGCTACGTCCTTAGCAGTGGCGACTATGCATTGCGGCTGCAGACAGATTCCCACAATGTCAAGGTAAATGGGGACGGCACCGAGGTGGACGAAATCATTTACACGGTGGACGACAAGGTGGTTTATAATGACGCAAATCAGGGAAAACGTTCCACGGACGTGGTGGAGGCGGTAAACCGCTTTGACGACGTGACGGCGGGCGACGGATTCTTTGGCGAGGACGCGGAGATTACCTATGTTTCCCGTTCGGACTGGGCGGGAACGATGCCGACGTCAAGAGAAACTTCGATGAATGCGGCGGCTTCTGCCGAGACTGTTGCTCTGATGACAAATAATACGTCCGGTTGGGACTATGACCTGGACAACCTTCCAGAGGCGGAACCGGCGGTGACCGGGGCGGACAACGGCCTGGAGATTGCCGACATGGTCGGGTTGGAATTTGACGACCCGCTGTGGCAGGATTTAGTTGAGCAAATGTCCGTGGACGAGTTGCGGAAATTATATGGAACTTGTGGATGGAGCAATCCAGCAGTGCTGTCGATTAACAAGTCGGCGGCAATTGACATGGATGGCGCGGAGGGACTTCACGATTTGACTTCCGACAAGACGGCGAACCAGTATGTCGGCTCGACGGTGCGTGGCGCGACCTGGAATACGGAATTGTCACACGAGATGGGTCTGGTTTACGGAGATGAGTGCCTGGCAAACGGCGTGTCCGGCATGTATGGCATGACGGTCAACATCCATCGCTCCCCGTTTAATGGAAGATGCTTCGAAGCCTATTCGGAAGACCCGCTTCTTTCCGGCAAGATTGCGGCGGAGGAAATCCGCGGTCTGCAGGAGAAGGGCATCGCGGTATATTTGAAGCACATGGTGGTAAACGACCAGGAGACGAACCGAAGCGGCGTGCATACGTGGACGAACGAGCAGGCATTGCGCCAGATTTACCTGAAACCGTTTGAAATCGTGACGAAAGAGGCGGATTGTACCGGGTACATGACGAGCTACAATTATCTTGGAACCGGCTGGACCGGTGCTTCCAAGGCGATGATTACCGACGTGGCCAGGGGCGAATGGGGTACGATGGGCCGCATGATTACGGACGCGGCGATGGATTTTGAAATTTATGTGCCGGATACCGGTGTATTGGCCGGGCTGGACATGTGGCTGGCGCCGATGACGGCCACCACGTCGGAAAAATTGTACGGGACGGATTACGGCATTCGCATGTTGCAGGAGTCCGCACACAGACAACTCTATGTCTATGCAAATACTTCCGGTGTCGGCATGACGGCACAAGAGAGCGACACATGGAAACTGGTGGTCGGCGCGGCCAACGCGGTGCTCGTGTTGGGAATGCTGATTAGCCTGGCGGTACTGGTAATACCGGGATTTCGAGGAAAGAAGGAAAAGAAGAATGAGAAATAGGCGGAATGATGAATGGAATAATAATGGACGGAAAAATAAATGGAACAATAGATGGAAAAAAGCCATGGCCGTGTTGCTCGTGATGGCACTCGCGGTAGCGCTCGCGGGCTGCGGCGGCAACAAAAACGAGCCGTTGCATGGTGAATATCATACCGAGGCAAACGGGCATAAAAGAGGCATTGACCTGGACGTGACGATGGACGGTGAAAACATCAGAGCCATCATCCTCGATGACATGGATTCCGAGTATACGTTGACGGATCCGGACGCGTTTCAGAGAATGTGGCCGGCCAAGGTGACGGGAATCATCCAAAACTTGCAGAACATGGGGCCGGACGGGATTAATGAAATCGAGGTCGAGCTGGATGAGAACGGAATCCCCACGGCGGTGAACGGCATTCCGCAGGAATGGATACCGGACGGCTGCACGGACTGCGCGGGCATGCTCATACTGGGCGTGCAGGACGCGTTGGCGAAGCGGTAGGGTGATGACGAGGCAGACGTTGGAGACATGACAACGAAGTGAAATAATCATGTAATAAATGGCAGGGTGAAGTTTCCCTGCCATTTACCGCGTAGTATTGTCAATATACCAGGGCCGGCACCCAGACGACGACATCCATGTCGTGCAATTTCTCCAAAGCGCTTAGTACGTTCGTAACAATACCTTCTGCCATGCTTACTAATTTTTTCATAAATGTCTTCATAGTTAAAATCATCCCTATTTTTAATTGTTTTTTATTGTTGGCATATAAAATGGTGTTTCAGTGATAGTGTTCCAACTGATGATGTAAGTTTACCGTGGGAAGTTTAGGGAAATATTTGTGAGATGTTAAAGAAATATGAAATTACTTTCCACACCCCGTGAAAAGTAACAATAGGAAAAATAAAAATATATGGAGGCTGCGTTTTTCTGATGTAAAAATGTCGTGAATGTGTTATTATGGAGTTGTGGCATCCGACGAGTATTTAAGTGGAATAAGGCAAAATGTTGGTTGAAGGGAATGGCGCGGTGCCTCTGGCGGATGGCAGGCGCACAAAGATGTATTTTGTCAGCGTGGCTGACTTGTGCGCCGTCGCAAGAACGCCGTTAATTTTAAAAAATTATCAAATTATAGGGAGGAAATGGTTGTGTTGTCAATTTGTGGTGTGGATTGTTGCAATGAATGTGATAGGAAAGAAGATTGCGGTGGTTGTATAAAGACGAACGGGCGGCCTTTCGGCGGAACGTGCATTGCCGCGGAGTGTATTAAAAGGGATGGCCTTGACGCGTTCCGAAAGCTGAAAAAGGATTTGGTTGGGGAAATTAATTCACTCGGAATCAAGAATTTGCAAATCGATGATTTGAATTTGCTAAATGGTTTTTATGTCAATTTGGAGTATCCGCTTCCAAACGGACAATCGGTAAGATTACTTGAGGATGACAAGGTGTATCTGGGAAATCAAGTAGAGATGCCGGGAAGCGACAGGTGTTATGGCGTGGTCGCGGATGATGCATACTTGCTCGTGTGCGAATATGGGTGCGGCGGGACGGAGCCGGAGATAATCATCTACAAGAAAAGAAATGACAAATGTCAGTAAGAATAATAAAGGTGATGCAAAATGATAGCGATAGAATTTGGAATTATTGAGGATATGAAAAATGAAGCGCGGGATTACGTCATACCGGAGAGGGAGCAATGTGTGAGCATCGCGGATGATGTTTACATAGATGATTGGTGGGATCAGCTATGTATTATGAAAACATATTTTCATGGCTTTGACTGTCCGAAGCTTGGTCTTGCGAGGTATGGTGTTACCTTGATACCGCCGGAGTCGTTGCCGGTGTTCCAGGAAATCGTGTTATCCGATAGGCGAATCAATGAGGATGATCATTTGGTGGCGTTGGCAAAAATGATACAAGATGCGATTGATAGAAAGAAGTTCATGATACATTTTGGAGTTTGACTTGAAGCTTGTGGACGGCATGGAGAAATCATTTTGAATTGATGAGGCACGAGGGGGTTATGTGTATTTTCCGAGCTATTGGCCTGATGGAGATTATCATTTTTTGTTAAAGTGGACTGGACGTGCGGCTTGTTTGGACATCCATGGCGGCAAGAAATCTGTGTATTGGGCGAAGCCTTGATTCAAGCGTTCGAAGAGGAGAAAGAACGATTGAATATCAAAGAAATAGGGGGCGTAAAATGAATGTTAGTGTTTGGCAGTTTTGGGTGTATTTTTTATGAAAGATAGAAAAAATTATTTGGCGGCACGGAGAAACATATTTAGACGCAACCTGCTGGGCTGTTATTTGGAAGAAGAATGTTCGAATTGCGGAAAACAAACCATTTTTATGTTTCATAGGTATGACGCGAGTGGTTGTCTATCATGCGACGAGTGGCTTGATGCCGCTTGCGGCGATCCGGAGTGTCCATATTGCGGCAATAGACCTGCGACACCTTGTGAGGCATTCTATCTGGCTGATACAGAGGCGGGCAGTGCGGGTGCGAGAAAAGAATGGAGACGGAAAAATTATCAGCACAAGACGGATGGGGCGAAAAAACATGATAACAAAAGAAAGAGTAAAAATTTTATAAAATGAGTTGTAATTAAAAAAAAGTAGTGTATACTAAATATAGTAGGTGATGCACAGCCTTATAAATGAGCGAGTTATGAGTAGGTGATGCACAGCCTTATAAATGAGCGAGTTAACAGATGGCAGGGGCTGCTTGAGTCTCTGCCTTTTTTGTCAAATTATGTGGTAGGTAAGCATATCGTTATTTGTGAACAAAGGAGTTTTATGATATTGACTCGCAATAACTGCACTAAAAAGAAAGATTTTTAAAAATTGGTATGAAAATAGAACCAGCCCATAGCTGGCATGGGAACAACATCTGTTTAAAATTATGCTGCTTTAGCTATAAG
>CATLEQ010000034.1 GCA_949915905.1 uncultured Lachnospiraceae bacterium
TCATTCACAATAACAATCTGATTCCCATTCACATCTTTTATAACACTTATGTTTCTTTCCATAATCCTCCCCTATGCTTCCCCCTTTTGCCAGTACAAAAATATCATAGCATAGGGCACCAAAAAAACGCAAGAGTCAAAAACTCGATTGCGTTTTTTTGTGAACTTTGTATACTTCCGGCCGTACTTCTATTTCTGCTGATAACCACGGCCTTGCACATACTCTATAATGTCATTGACCGTGACAAATTTACGGATATCTTCATCCGGTATCTCCATATCAAATTCGTCTTCAAAATCTAATATAATGGACACAATGTCAAACGAGGATAATCCCAAGTCTGCTGTCAATACCGAAGATTCTCTGATTTCATCTTTGCCCATTGTCGTGTACCTTGATAAAATAGATTGAATTGTGTTTAACATAATTTTACCTCCATATTAAATTTGTTTGTTACCATTTGAGAAAATATATCCGATTTTCTTAAAATAATTGATATATTTCTCTACATAGTCCATCCCGATGTCTGACCATTCAAAGCCAAGAGCCTTTAAATAATCCACCGTAAAATCGTTTAATATGCCATTCTAATTTCCACCAATCTGAATTTTGAAAATCGTTAAAATCCAGATTGGAAGGCGGAAAACGGCAACCCACGCCAGAAACCGCCTTACGGCGAATTTCTGCAAATAGTGACAAAAGAAAAACCGCAAAAGCTGTCACGGGTTTTGTTGCCACAGATAGGGCAGCGTATCTATCCTAATTTCATAGTTTCATTTCGCCTCTGCTGTTTTCTTTTTATCCAATAAACAATCATAAATAAAATCATACCAAAAATGAATGATTGCCGAAGACCATACAGATTTGCTTTTTCTGAAAACTATACCAAAGAGCAAACCAAATATGAAGGCAGTTATTACTTGAGTTATCATTTCTATTAATGAAAATACCCTATCGCAATACCAATGGATAAAATATGCGGGAATATGTACTGTGGCAAAAAACAAACTCGATACAACATTCGCTGTTCTTCCGCTTGAAAAATTTGATAACATATTAAGCCCGAAACCACGATATACTAATTCCTCAACAAATCCTACGATCAAAAATTTAGATAACTCTTGCCCAAAAATTATGTTAGGGTTGATCCACCAACCTCCGTGAATGAGCAACATACTGCAACATACATAAATTGTGATGAGTCCGTATACCGTTAAAAATGATTTCCAATGAAAATGAAATCCGAATAGTTCCTTTGATGAAATTGTTTTTTGTTTGTTTTTCAAAATCAAAAACAGAAAAGGCATCGCCCATATCAACCTGCTTATGTATCCGTAAATATATTGATTCCAATTATTCGGTAAACTTGTTAATAAATGTTCCGAATATCCCCATGCATCAGTTATTACCGCCCAAAACAATACCGATATAGCCAGAAAACTATAAATAAACATTTTATTATTTTTCGACACGGTTTCACTTCCTCTCAAACGATTTCATTCCTTCAACAATAACATTTAATGAAATTTCAAAACTGTCGTCAACTGAAATAGGATTTCCAAACGCTCCATGATTAACAAGCTGAGAAAATCCCTGTAAAAATCCTCTGAATGTCCGTATTAAATGACAAGCATTTAGCTCGGAAATACCCAATGTACCCATAATTTTAATCAATGCAGTAAATGATTCTGATATTGTCTCAGCCGTTTCATCACTCTCGAATTGGTTATACCAGAGCATCACATTGAAAACTCCAGCATTTGTGGTGGCATACTCATAAAACGCATGAGCCATTGCTTTGATTGCTTCATATCCGCTTAATCCTACCATAGAACGCAACATATTGTTGTCCATCTGGCGCCACCCGAAAAGCATCAATTCTCGTTTCAAATCGTCAATACCTTTGAAATAGTAGTACAGTGATGGAGATTGAATACCTAAATCTTCTGCTAACAATTTTAGTGAAAGATTTTGGTCAGGAGAAGTGTTTATCATTTCTGCCGCTCTACACAAGACAGTTTCTTTATCAATTTTTGTTCGTCCCATTTTAATAAGCCTCCATTTCTAATCTGAATATTATTATATCTAATTCGATTAGAAATGTAAAGAGATGCGGTTAGCTTTTTACAACAAAGACACATTTCCGTTTTTTATCCTCTACCATCAAGCGATTTTTCATCATTTAGACACAACTTTCCGAAAAGAAAAGCGACAGAGCTTTAACCCTCTGCCGCCTATCTGTTATACGTAAATAATTTCTTCATTCACAATCTCCATCGCACAAGCCCGTATTCCTTAAAACCTTTGCATTGAAACCATACATGCTTCTTTTCTCCTTTGTCATTGGCGTTTTATTTTTTTCGTGGTCATTTTTTCAAACTCCGAATCGCGGAAAAAAATTCTTTGTATCCGCTTATAAGTGGGCCATTTTCTGTTTAACTCCAAGATGCTTTCGTGAATTTTATTTTGAATCTCTTCTTCGTTTTCCACATAAATTTCGGCCACCAGGGATCCGTCTTTTTCGTAGACAATAACTTGCAAGCGCATCTGCCATCAAATTCCTTTGTGACAGCATGACCCCTTTCGGCTTTCCAATCGTGCCGGACGTAAACATAATCGAACATACCGCGTCCTCATCTATTTGCTTGGCAGAACCTCACGCAAACACTAAGGCAGAACCCTATCAAACACAAAATAGGGTTCTGCCTGGTCATGCATCATGTTATACTATGCCATACATATTGTTCGTTAATATCCATGGACTTCCCACGCTATGCCAATGCGGGCTCTCTTTTCTCCACGATACCCCGGACTTCCTCGACGCTCTTTTCCGCCACGTCCGCTATCTGCTCCAGCGTGTAACCCTTACGATACATACTCAAAATAACTTTCGCCTCTCCCTTCGCTTCTCCTCTAGCTTCCGCCTTTTCCCGAATTCCTTCTCCCAAGTTGCTCATAACGTCCACTTCCTCCTTTTCTTCATCCTCCATCGGAATCCCATACTCCGTTTCGAGAATGTCTAATTTTTCTTCAATAGGCAATTTCGCCGACAGCAACGCCCCAAGCAAACGGTGCAATTCATAGCACTCATCCTGCTCCGGCATCTCCTCAGAAACACCAATCAAGACGATGTTGAGCAAATCCATCTTGCCCTCCCATACATAATCGCCCAACAACTTGTCATCGGCCAGGTGCACATAGTCCAGACTGTTTTCGTCCATGCCCATGCATATCCAGATACTGAATACACGCTTTATGTCATCGTAGTTGGTCTTTGTAAAGTCCCGCTCCTTCTGCGAGGACACTAACCGGCTCACGTAAAAGATGGCTCGGTTCAGTATCTTATACTTTGTAGGCACGTCCTTTTGCACTTCTATATTTACTATGATTTGCGAAATACCATCTTTCATACGCACGTAGAACACGATATCAAACCGCACCAGCCCCTCATGGGTCTCCACGTTCTCCGTATTAAAACCGACCACCCGTTGTCCTTGCTCCTCCCTCGCCACGTTCGTCAGTCCGGGTTCTACTGGAACGATGCCTATCATTGGTTCGCCCTCGATATACGAGACGACTTCCTCTGGGTTCATTCCTTTAAATTCATCCACCGTCCTTGCCAATATATGTGCAAGGATATGTTTGTTCCCCAACAGACGCTTTGCATTTTCATCGTATTGGGCCTCTTTATCCGTTACTATTACTGCATTTTTTACTTCCGTATTCACAGAGTTTCCCTTCCCCTGTGCTTCCCCCTTTTGCCAGTACAAAAACATCATAGCATAGGGCGCCAAAAAAACGCAAGAGTCAAAAACTCGATTGCGTTTTTTTGTGAACTTTGTACACTTTAGTTCGACATATCGCACTGCCAATCGTACTCCCCATGTTCCCCTTTGCACACCTCATGCCTCTCCCCGTTTGGCAGCACTACCTCCGCCGCGACCCCATCCGGTATTTCCACATGCAGCCAAAACGTGTTCCCGTCCCGTTTCCAATTTGACACGATCCGTCCCTTGACGCTCTCGTAGCAGCAATCCGCATGGGTAAACGTGCCGCCCGGCACCGGCCTGATTTGCACTTTTCCAAATCCCGGCTCCATCGGCCGAATGCCCGCGCAATGGGAAAACAGCCACGCCACGACCGCCCCCGGCGCGAAATGATTATGCGAGTCAACCGGCACGCCCTCCTTCGTCAGTCCGTACCAGTTTTCCCATATGGTGGTTGCGCCCTTGGTCACGGCAAAAAGCCATCCCGGCTGCGCCTCGTTTTCCAACATGCGGTATGCCGTATCAACATATCCAGTCTCCGCCAGCGTCTGCAAAATCTGCCAGGTCGTCAAAAATCCCGTTCCGATGCGGTACTCATTTTTCACGCACATTTCATTTAACTGACGCGCTATTCTTTTCGCCTGCGGCTCCGACACCAAATGCATCGCGAGCGGCCGCACGTAACGGCACATCCGTTTCGAATGCACTTCATCATTCTTGATAAATTCCTTCTGATAGGCATCGTAAATATGTCCCGCCAGCTTCGTGTAAGTTTGCACGTCCTCCGTCTTTCCCAAAATTTCCGCCATCTCCACAAGCTGCATCACGAGCTCGTGAAACCATGCCGTCGTCACCTCGGTATCCGGGTAGAGCAGGTCTTTGAAAAAATCCTGATACATCGCCCGCCCCGGCTCGACCCATTCTCCATAATGAAAACCGGTCTCTATGATATACTTCCGATGCGCTCCCCGTTTAAAGAAGAAAAACGGGTTGCGCTCTTTCGCCCTTTTGACATTGAACTCCACAAATTTTTTCACGCACTCGTAAACGTCCTCCAAGTCTTCCTTTTCCCCGTAAAACCGATACAAGATAAGGGAAATCTGGGCGATAGCCGTCGACCACCCCATACAGCCGCGCTGCCGCATCGTTTTTCCGGCGGCCGGTACGACATACGGCAGATTCCCGTCCTCGCCCTGCTCCGCCTTATAATCCCGCAGCCATTTTTTCAAAAATTTGCGCGGATTGCTCAAATAGCATGCCGTCTCGCAAAATACCGCCATGTCCGCCGTCCAACCGCTGCGCTCCCTTGTCGGGCAGTCCGCCGGAATGTCCACGAAATTCCCTTTTTGGCTCCAGCGCACGTTCTCTACCAATTGATTCACCAGTGGATTGGAACATGTAAACGTCCCCGCAAACGGGATGTCCGAGTACACCGCGATACCGGTAAAATTCTCCGCCTTTACCTCTTCCGGCCAGTTCTCCACCAGCACGTAGCGGAACCCGCTGACCAGAAAATGCGGCTTGTACGTTTCCCTTGCCGCGTTTCTCTCGCCCGTCAAAATATATTCCAGCCGCTGTCCCACTTCACCGCTGATGATGCTTGCTCCTTCCGCGGCCAGATTTTTCATCGTGAAATTCCCGTTCTCGTCCAACACCTCGCCCATCGTCAGCGCGACCACGTGCCCGGCCGGTCCCGCCACTTTAAACCGCACATATCCGGCAAAATTTTGTCCCATGTCCAACACGGTGTTGCCGTCCGGCGTATGCAATACCGTCGGCGTGAAATGTTCGTGTTCCAAAACCAGTTCGCCCTCCTGCAAAACGACATTGCCCTCGTAGGAGGCGGGACGCGCCCGATGCCAGTTTGCACCGTCATCCACATCCGAATTTCCCGCGGCCGATGCATCCTGCACCAACGAATTCTGTGAATCCGGCAAGGTATACCCTTCCGGGCATCCCATATCAGATGCGCTCCGCGCCAGCGAACCCTCCGGGTTCGTCAAGGTATGCCCCTGCGAGTCCGTCAAGCTATATCCGGGCAAATTCCACCCACACAGTTCTTTCCTCGCGTCAAACCGCTCTATTGTCTTGATATTGTTCTCCCGAAGCGCACCATCTTGACAAACATGCCAGCTTTCATCCGTACAAATGACTTCTTCCCCGCCATCCTCATAAGAAATGAACAAACAACAAGCGAACTTCGTCTTACTCCCATAACTGTTCCGATTGCTGCCGATGCCAATGCATCCCCGATACCACCCGTCGCCGACCAGGGCGGCAATCACATTTTCCCCCTGAACCAATTTGTCCGTCACGTCATAGGATTGATATTGCACACGGAAATGATAATCCGTGTATCCCGGTGTCAGCACCTGCTCACCTAAGCGGACACCATTCACATATCCTTCATAAACGCCCAGCGTGGTCATTGAAAGTTCGGCATGTTTGATCCCTCGCCCAATCACAAATGCCTTTCGTATATAGGAGGCCGGCTGCTCCTTCTTTTCGTCAATTTCGCCCTCCAACTCGACAAAATGACGTTTTAACACATCTCCTTTACTCATCATTTCCCGCCCCTTCTTTCCGCCAATCCCTTTTGTACTTGCTCCATCTGCGGATCGACATTGCTCTTATACAAACAAACGGCCACGATAATATTTAAAATGATGGGCAAAAATGCCACCGCGTACCGCTCCACGGCAATCGTGTATGCCGATTGCGCCTCCCCGGCCTTGGCCAATGCACCGTCATATTTTGCAATTTCCAAAATGACTCCCGTGATTGCCGAGCCAAGCCCCAACCCGACCTTGTTGCAAAAACTGGTCGCGCTCATCATGATTCCGGACGCGTTCGTCTGATATTTCCACTCGCCATAATCACAAATGTTGGCCACCCGCGCCGTAAAGCAAGCCGCAAATGTGGAGCTGCACAAACCGCTGAATGCGACTCCGACGAAAAACAGCGGCAGATTGGTCATCAAAAGCGCGATTCCTTCCACGATGACACCCGCGATATATCCGACCCTTCCATACATCAACGTCTTATGATGCCCCAGTTTTTTTGCCACCATGACGGCCAACGGCAGGGCAAACAACGTCGGGAGCAGCAGTGCCAGCGTAACCAGTGCATAAAGGTTCGCGTTGCCGAAAATGTCACGGCAAAAATATACTCCAAGCCCGGTTATGATTCCGTTGGTCAGATTCATCAGAAGTCCGGCCACGACCGCGAACACGTAATAATGGTTCTGGAACATACTGCGGACAATGGTTCCCATCGGGACTTTCTCGCCGGACGTATCCTTTTTCGTCTCACTTTGCGTTTCCTTGAGGCGGGCAAAGGAAAAGACGCCAAAGACCAAAACCGCCGCCGAATAAATGTACATCGTCTTGTCATAGCCGCCCTGCGTATAACCAAACGCTCCCAGCAAAACCGTGGTGACCGTAGTCGCCACCAGACCGCCGACATAAACCCCCGCCATGTTGGAGGCTCCGAACTTGTTGCGCTTCTGTGAATCATTGGTCAGATAGATAATCATTGTGTTGGAGGCCACGCCCTGCACCGTTCCAAACACCGTCATAATCAGGAAATAGGTCACGGCCAGCCAGGCGATTTTGGCTCCGGCGGACATTGCCGCCGGTACATGAAACACCGTCAACAACGTGACCGTCAACCCAATCGTGCCGACCAGAAGCCACGGCCTCGCCTTTCCAAACCTCGAATTCGTCTTGTCAATCATTCTGCCCATGCACAGGTCGCTGATGCCGTCCGTAAATCGCATGACGAGCACCACCATGCCGACCGCGCCCGCCGAGACCAACGCCACGTCCGTATAGTAGGCGGACAAAAACGAACTGAGCAAATACTGCGGCAAAATGTACACCAGTGCCGAGCAGGCGTATGCAAAATAATCCATTCCTCCGATTTTTCTCTCTTTTCCCATTTTCTCTTCTCCTTTTCTCTTTCCTTTTTATTGGAAATGTGTTATATTTCCTTTGATATTAAAGATGATAATACTTTTAAATAGGGAAAGATATAGAATAACATCCCAAAAAATATAAGATTCGTACAAAGGAGAGTTTCCCATGTCCATCAATTATTCCGAGCTGCCGTTTTATACGGCACACGATTCCTTCAATGAAAAGACCAAGAATCTACGTTACCGAAAGCTCCACCGCGAACTCAGTTCAGAACTGATTGCCAAAATCAGCACCTTTCACGTCGGCACGTTTCATTTGTGCGGCACCAACCGCCTGATGCCGGACTTCATCATCAGTGACGAGGCCAAAAAGAACCTCTATTATCCGCAGGGATTTTGTATCATGGAATCCGAGGCAGATTATTTTACCAACCGGAGCGGCCTGGAATCTTATGAATTACGATTCACCCTGGACGGGCAGGGCAAGTTGGAATACGAGGGACAAACGTACACGTTGAACAAAGGAGACGGCTTCCTCATCGATTGCCGCAGGCCGCATTTATATTACACGGACGGCGATTTCTGGAACTGTACGATACTACATCTTGACGGTTCGCAAATGCCCTATATTTTTCGCGCCTTTGCAAGCGACGGGGATGTCACGTTTCATGCCGAGTCCTGCCCCAATTTCGAGATGCTACAGTTTCAGCTTTTAAAAGCCACGCAAAAAATCGTCCCTTATCATGAATACAAGCTTTCCTGCCTGATTGACATCCTTCTGACGGAAATTTTAACCACGAAGACGCTCCCTCCCCACTCTGCGGGAAATGATGTCTACAGTGACATCATTTCCTACATTCAGGAACATTTTGCGGAGGACTTGACGCTTGACTTTCTGGTGCGTCAATTCGCCGTAAGCCGTACCAACCTCTGCCGCGAATTCAAACGTTATACGGGCTTCACGTTTAAAAAATACGTCCTTACGCTGCGCATCAACCACGCCAAACAGCTATTGGGCCAAACCGCGTTAAGTGTCGAGGAAACCGCCGCCGAAAGCGGCTTTCACGACACCGCCCACTTCGTACAAATGTTTAAGCAAACGGTAGGTGTCACGCCCCTGCAATATCGAAAAGGTGTTCCCATTCAGCATAACACCAGGACGGACTGAATTAGATCAGACGCTGCACAACTTTGTATTGACAAAAAAACTTCGTAATGAGATACTTGATTTATAAAAATCAAAGGAGGCATTTATATGACGACATTGAGACAAAATGCCATTGCAAAGCTAGAGCGAGTACCAGAAGACCGACTCAGTGAAATCATTCAATTTATAAATAAATTGATTGGAGAAACAGAATCCCCAAAGAAAACATGGAACTTGGAGCAATTCGTTATGCCACCAACGGAAAGAGGACAAAATGCAGATGCCTATATAAGGGAGTTACGAGAAAATGACAGAGTTTAAAAGAGTATATATTGATACCTCGCCAATCATATATTATTTAGAGAACAGTGCTTTATATATGGATAAGATGAAACGATTTTTTGAACTGTGCCTCGACAACAACATACAAATCGTCACATCCACAATCACTATCGAAGAATACCTTGTTTTTCCATATGCACGCGGAAAACTGGAACTTGTAGACAACTTTAAAAGATTTATCCGGTATATGAATATCAAAATTGTCGATATAAACGATGAAGTAGCCGAACAAGCAGCAAAAATCCGCGGACAGTTTAAATCATTTAAAGCCATGGATTCTTTACAACTTGCTGCGGCAATCGTTAGCAAATGCGACATGTTTTTTACAAATGACAAACAATTACGTCAGGAAAAATCGTTACCTTGTATGACTATGGAAGATTTGTAGAAAAATTGTTTTGATTGGTGACTCGTGAAAAAGCAACTAGAAAAAAGGATTCGGCAAGATGCGACTTGTAACCACTTTTCTCCCGCTGACATATATTGTAGCAGAGCATTTTTGAAAGGAACGCATCTTATGCCTTATTCTATCATGTTAGATGCCGGCCATGGCGGCCGCGATCCGGGAGCGGTCTATAACGGCCGTCGGGAAAAAGACGACAACCTCCGCATTACGCTGGCCGTCGGGGAGATTTTACAGAGCAATGATATTGACGTGCTATACACCCGAACCACCGACATCTATGAATCACCTTTACAAAAAGCCACGGAGGCCAACGAAGCCGGGGTCGATTTTTTTGTTTCCATACATCGGAATTCCTTTCCGACGGACAACGTCGTGTCCGGCGTGGAATCCCTGGTCTATGACTTGTCGGGAATCAAGCTGGAAATGGGAGAAAACATCAACGCCCAGCTAGAGGCCATCGGCTTCAAAAACCTGGGAGTAAAAGCCAGGCCAAACCTGATTGTTTTACGCCGCACGCAGATGCCCGCCGTATTGGTGGAAGTCGGCTTCATCAATTCCAATGCGGACAATGCCTTGCTTGACCAGAATTTTGACGCCGTTGCGCAGGCCATCGCGAACGGCATCCTCATGACCATAAATAACGATGGCTCGCAATCCCCGGATCAGTCCGACTACACGTTCCGCGTACAGACCGGAGCCTTTCGAAACCCGGTGTATGCGAACCGCATGCTGAACGAATTATTAGAACAGGATTTTCCTGCCGTCATCACGGAAGGGGACGGCTTGTTCCGCGTCCGGGTCGGCCAATACGGCAATCTGGACGAGGCCAGCGAGATGGAACAGCGGCTCCGCCGGGCAGGCTACCAGACCGTCATCGTACGAGAGTAACATACACCGTTCCATCTTTGCGATACATTCATAAGTTTTATCACATTCGATGTTGGGGCTGTCGGGAAATACCATTTCCCGACAGCCCCTTTCATTAACAAACTATGCCGCTTTTATCATGCCACGACCAACCCTTCTGCCTCGATCACGTCCACGACCTGCTGCACGTATTTCGCACACAACTCATCGGTGGTCGCCTCCACCATCACGCGGATGACCGGCTCCGTGCCGCTTTCGCGCACGAGAATCCTGCCGTCGCTGCCAAGTGCCTCCTTGACATCCGCCACGGCGCGCTGCACGGCCGCATTTTCCTGCGCTTCTTTCTTATCCTTCACCCGCACGTTTTTCAAAAGCTGCGGATAAATCTTCACTTCCTCACAAAGCTTAGAAAGGGACTGCTTCTTTTCCAGCATTACCTCCATCACCATCAAGGAGGTCAGTATGCCGTCGCCGGTTCTCGCGTGCTTGCTGAAAATAATGTGGCCGGACTGTTCGCCGCCGAGCAGGAAACCGTTCTGCTGCATATTTTCATATACATATTTATCTCCCACGGCCGTCTGCTCGTACTTCATGCCAATCTTGTCACACGCCTTGTACAATCCAAGATTGGACATGACCGTGGTGACGATGGTATTTCCATACAGCCTTCCTTGCTCCATTAAATATTTTCCGCAAACATAGAGAATAAAGTCACCGTTGACCACGTTTCCATTCTCGTCAATCGCGATACAACGATCCGCGTCCCCGTCATAAGCAAACGCGACATCCAGTTTCTTCTCTTTGGCAAACGCCTGCAACGTCTCGATATGCGTAGAACCGCAACCTCTATTAATATTTGTCCCGTCCGGCTCGTTGTTGATGACGTAAGTTTTCGCCCCCAAAGCGTCAAACACGCTCTTGGCAATGCTCGACGCGCTACCGTTCGAGCAGTCCAGTCCAACCCTCTTATCCTTGAACGAACGTGTCGCCAGACTAATCAGGTATCCGATATAACGATTCCGTCCCGCGGCAAAATCCACCGTCCGTCCGATGTCCTCGCCTGTCGCCAACGGAAGTTCTTCCGTTTTTCCGTCAATGTAGCTTTCTATTTTCTCCTCGACATCCGCCTCCAGCTTGTATCCCTGCCCGTTGATAACCTTGATTCCGTTGTCATAGTACGGATTGTGGCTGGCCGAAATCATGATACCGCAGTCAAATTCCTCCGTCCTCACCACGTAGGAAACGCTGGGGGTGGTCGTCACATGCAAGAGGAACGCGTCCGCTCCGGAAGCCGTCAGTCCCGCCGCCAACGCATACTCATACATATAGCTGCTGCGCCTGGTATCCTTGCCGATCACGACCCGCGCCTTGTGATTCTGGCCATAATACCAGCCCAAAAAACGTCCCACCTTGAATGCGTGATCCACAGTCAGTACCACGTTTGCTTCCCCACGAAATCCATCCGTTCCAAAATACTTGCCCATTTTCTTCATCCTCTTTTCTAAATATTCACGATTACATTTTATGCGAAATACCTTGCGCTAAATTCGCGCTTTCCGCGCTCATTAAGTGTTCAATGCCAGTTGCTTTCAGCCTCGACGGCGTTAATCATGTCCACCCTCCGTTGGTGCCTGCCGCCCTCGAACTCCGTGTTCAGCCACACGTCCACGATCATCTTCGCCAGCTCCGCTCCGACAATCCTCGCGCCAAATGCCAGTACCTGGCAGTCATTGTGCGCCCGGGACATTTTCGCCGTATATGGCTCGCTGCAAACGGCCGCCCGGATGCCCTTCACCTTGTTGGCCGCCAGGGAAATCCCCAGCCCCGTCCCGCAAATCAGAATCCCGCGCTCCACTTCGCCCGCCGCCACGGCGCGCGCCACGATTTCCCCATATACCGGATAATCACAGCTCTTCGCTTCCTTTGTCCCATAGTCGACCACCTCGTGCCCGTTCTCCTCCAGAAACGCGATGATTTCCGCCTTTAGTTCCAATGCCGTATGGTCATTTCCAATTCCAATCCTCATGTCCTTCTCCTCTCTTGCTTATACTCACGGCAGATTCCATCGGCCAAGAGTATTGCACCAACCGCAGAGCGTCATATTTCCTTATGCGGCTATGCGCATCCCGTCCATCCTTCACCATAAAATACCAATTTTTACCACGCCGCTTATTCAGAAAACACTTTGCCCAAATCAATAAAACATCCATCCAAGACACCGACCCTTGCCACGTCCCCCTGCTGGTAGACCTCGTGCGTCTGAAGGAAACCGTTGGCATCTAAAAAAAACACTTGTATGGACTTATACTCCGGATCGACAATCCAATATTCCCTAACTCCCGCCCGCTGGTACAAGTTCAGCTTCACAAGCCGGTCATGCCTCAAAGACGAGGGAGAAAGAACTTCTATGACCATGTCCGGTGCCCCCTTACATCCGTGCTTGTCCAACTTGTTTTTGTCGCACACCACGGAAATGTCCGGCTCGACCAGCGTGTCCACGTCTTCCGGCTTGTCCCCCTCCCGCTCGAACAAACGGACAGCGAACGGGGCTACGTAGACTTTGCATTGCTTTCCTTCCAAAAAGTTAGCCAACTGGCGGAATATCTCGCCGCTGATTTCCTGATGCAGCCTGGACGGCGTTGCCATCATAAACGCCTCGCCGTTGATGATTTCGACACGCTCATCCCCCTTCCATGCGAGACAATCAGCGAATGTATACCGCGCCTGCTTTGCCGGTAATGCCATAAATGATTCCTCCTTAACCGCCGACATCGGCGTTATCATGCTTGGGAGCCTATACGACCATCCGCGCCAAAAAATATACCCCCTTGTCTCCAAGGTAAAAGTATACCATGTACGCGGCTCGAATTCAACTACCCATGACAAACGCAATCACTTTTTTTCTAAATCAGTGTTCCGACTCACGACTTAACCGCCATGGATTGGAGCCTTTTTACTCCCTTCGCGCCAGCAACGGCGCGGTCAAAAGTTCACCGGAATTACTCAAAATCCCCTTCAACAATTGCTGGATGATTTTTTTGCTCTCCGGCCGCAAGTCCTCCATCCGCGATAAAATCAACTTCAGGCTCCGCAATCCCCCGTTTTGCAGTTCGGTCAACGTCTCCACCCCCGGCACCTGCAAAACCGAGAAAAAGTCGTCGATAAAAACCCCTTTCCGGGATTCCTCGATTTCTCCCATCCAATCCTTCAACGTCTTATCAAATACGAGGCTGGCCGGATTAACTTCGTCCGCGCGTACAAAATGATTGCCCTGCACCTCCCACGTCAAACTGTCATGCTGCTGGGACGCTTTCTGCGAGCTTTTTACCACCAATGGTTCCACCTTGTGTAAATACAACAGCCCGATGATGGAATGCTCCGGTATGACACGCACGATTCTAGGTGCAATGCTCATAAATTCCTGGCCATCCAAAAATTCCTGACAAAATCCCGGCGCGTCATTGTCGTATATTTGCAAAATACGTTTCTGTATCGACTCCTCGCATTTCGCGGATGCGTAAACGGCCAAATTTCCACCCTTCGAGTGTCCGCCAACGCGAAGCAGGCGATTCTCTTCACTTCCCACATGATTTAAATATTTGACCGCCACCGTCTGAGCCAGAACCGCCCCCGTCATCATCTCGAAATCTTCTTTCCAGCCCACGATTGTATCGTCCGTTCCCCGATATGCCACAAATGACGTACCGTCGTCCAACAAAATTTCCATGGCGGAAAACTGCACCTCTTTTTCCTGACTGATATAATTGACATAATTACGAATCTTACTATTTCCAAACCGCTCGCTTTGAACCAATTTCGGCATCGCCTTCCACGCCAGCCGCATCAATGACTTCTCCTTTTTTAATTGTTCCTCCAAATGAACCCGAAAGAACGTCTCCGAAATGTCCTTAAGCGGCATTTCCGGCTCGCCCGGCTTCGGCGCGATGCCGTCCATCCGCACATACGCCAAATAAGACAGCAAAAGCCCGTCCACCTCACAAAACGGTTCCCGCTCCAGCGTCAAGTCCCCCCGCCAATCCAAATAATCCAACATATTTCCCATCATGTTCCTCCTTGTATCGCAACCACCCTCGCCTGATGGTTAAGCGCGTCACGATTCTGATAATCAAATAACAACAGTTCCCCGTTTATCCGCTCCAAATGCGTCATTTTCCGCAGTTGCCGCTTGTCATATTGTTCGTATCCCGCCAGATAGCGGCGTTCTCTCGCCTCCATGTCATAAACCCGGGCCGCTTCCTCCTTCGTCACGGTCTCGTCCCCGGCAAATACCGGACGGTTCTTCACATTTTCCCGCAAATACAAATCATAAACGAGCATCTCGCGAAATGTTTCCGCTTTCTGATGATGCGGCTCTTCACATCCTTTTGTTTTTCCACCCGCCATCCGCCCGAAAATGAACGCGGACAAAATCTCATATCTGGCAATCCGCGTATGATTGACCGCAAAATTTCCCTGCTCTTCATAATATGCCGCCAAAGCCTCATACATGGAAAATGCGTCCGAAAATTCACGTTCCAGGCATTTCATCGTATGCATGAACTGTCCGCTGTTATAATACACCTCGACCATCTCTTCGATTTTTTTCAGCCGGATGACATCCGCATAGGAAAGCCATTTGGTGGAAATCACCTCGTACGGGGGCGTATCCTGGTAAAGCAGCCCGTAATCTACGGTTTTCTCCTCCATGTACGAGCCCTTCAGCACCTTCAAAAATCCCAGCTGCAATTGCTCCGGACATAGTGCATAGACATCATTAAATGATTTCCGAAAACTTTCATAATCCTCAAACGGCAAGCCCGCTATCAAGTCCAGATGCTGATGAACATTTTTGGCGGCGTGAATTTTCCTTACCACTTCCGCAACCCTGGAAAACTGCATGGTGCGCCTGATTTCCCGGATTGTCTTTTCATTTGTCGACTGCACGCCGATTTCCAGTTGAATCAATCCCGGGCGCATGGAACGAATCAACTCTATCTCCTCTTCATCCAACAAATCCGCCGCCACCTCGAAGTGAAAGTTCGTGTATCCCCGGTCATGTTCCTTCAAAAAAGTCCAGATCTCCATCGCGTGTCCTCGGCGACAATTAAACGTTCGGTCGACAAACTTCACCTGAGGAACCTTCTGCTCAATAAAAAACCGTAGTTCCTCCTTCACCAGGTTCAAGTCCCGAAAACGCAGCACCTTGTCCACGGAGGACAAACAGTAGCTGCAGGAAAACGGACAGCCCCGGCTCGACTCATAATAAACGATTTTATTTTTGAAAAACTCCATGTCCCGGTACACGAACGGTACCTGGCTTAAATCCATCGTGCGCCTTGGCGAAGTGGAGAAAATTTCACGTTCCGCCCCGGCGGCCGACGCACTGGCGGCAAGTATTTCCCCGGGACTCTCCGCCCTTTCCCGATAAACAATCCCGTCAATCTCCGCCAGCCTTTTTCCCGCGCCGTGATAATAACGCGCCAGTTCCAAAAAAGTCTCTTCCCCCTCGCCGCACATAATTCCATTCACCATGGGAAATCCCGCGAGGATCCCTTCTGCATGATAAGACACCTCCGGCCCTCCCAGCCAGATTTTCGTTGAGGACATGATTTTGGGCAATTCCCGAAGCAAGACATGTACATGGTCAATATTCCACAAATAGCACGAAAAACACAAAACATCCGGCTTTCTCTCATATAAATCTATTAAAATACTGTCCGTCGTCTGGTTAATCGTGTACTCGGCGATTTCCAGTTCCTTTTCATATTGCGGCTCCATCTTTGCCGCATATGAGCGCAAACTGTACACCGCAAGATTGGAATGAATGTATTTTGCATTAATCGCAGCCAGTAAAATTTTCATGACAATTCCTTCCTATTTTCTAAAAATCCGGGGAATGCATTGACTTTTCCTCAAAAACAATGTAAAATAAAGACTCGTGCAGCCGGGGTGTTAGCGGTACCTTGTACCTGCAATCCGCTATAGCAGGGGTGATATTACGCGGAGGGTGGCGATTTGCAGAGCCGCCCCTGAAAAGCGATGTTGAAAATCCGGGTCTCACGCGACGTGAATCTGTGAACCGTGTCAGGTCGGGAACGGAGCAGCACTAAGCAGAATCTCACGGGTGTTGTGAGGGTGCCTGGGTTGAGTTGGCTGTCAGGGTAACGTCTGGGAATTTCCATTCGAAGCGTAATGCACGAAAAAAGGTCTTTGTTCTCCCCGTCGCCCACGACCGCCGCAAGGCACTTACTTTGCACGCTCTTCCGCGCGCCCCGCCGCTTTCATTTTCTTTTGCTTTTCCCGCAGTTCTCGAAAAAACTGCTTCATCATGCCACTGCATTCCTCTTCCAGCACCCCCGTCGTCAGTTCCGCCTGGTGATTGAACTGCTCAACCTCCAAAAGATTTAAAATCGAACCCGCACAGCCGGCTTTCGGATTCATGCACCCAACCACGACTCTCTTGATTCTGGCCTGCACGATGGCTCCCGCACACATTTGGCACGGCTCCAACGTCACATACATCGTACATCCGTCCAATCGCCAGTCATTTAGTTTTTTTCCGGCTTTTCGAATCGCCGACAGCTCCGCGTGCGCCAACGTATTTTTATCAACCGTCCGCCTATTGTAGCCCCTTCCGATGATCTTCCCCTCATGGACAATCACGCATCCGATGGGCACCTCGTCCAGGGCATAGGCCTTCTTTGCCTGCCTTATGGCCTCCCTCATATATTTTTCATCATTTTCCATGATTTTTCAATTCCCTGCCACTTTCTACCATTCGTTACCATCCATGCTCCCATTGCCGCCTATCGCTTCGCATACTCACGACAGCCGCAGCCGTAAAGCGGCATATTTCCTTATGCGACTGTACGCATCCGCTGCACGATTTCATTCATCTTGCCCGCACGCAAAAGTACCAACAACACGATGATGTACGGTATGCATCCGACCAATTGCCATAATTGATACGAAGAAATCACATCCGCGACCGTATCGTCACCGACATAGATTCCCGTCACAATCGTGCCCGCAACGTCCACAAACCCGTGCAAGAAGACCGTCACCCAGATACATCCGCTGCGAAAATAGATGGCGGCAAATACCATTCCCATGAACGACGCCATCACCGCTTGCACGAAAACTCCCGTCGGCTCCCCGCCTATCAGATTTGTCAAATGCGCACACCCAAACAAAATCCCCGATATGATAACGGCTTTCCACACTCCCGCTCTCGTCGCCCCAAAATGACGGCTCAAAAGCTCGGCAATCACTCCGCGGAACAAAAACTCTTCCGTGACGCCCACGCACATCATGCACAAAAGGAACGCCAAAATCAGATACCACGGCCTAAAAATCCTTGCTCCCTCATAAATTGCCACGGACCCGACCAGTGAGTAGACGGAAATCACCAGAAAATACATTCCCACCAAAAGCCCTCGTCCAAAACCAATTCCCTTACGGCGCAGCACCTCCTCCACGCCACTTAGCTTTATCAGCAAAAACATGATGGCCACTCCGATCGCCTCTTGCAAAAGCAGCATCACGTAATAATCCATTTCAATCGGCACAAGTTGTGTAAGTTGTATCAAAAAGCTTACACCAAACATTCCGCCCAAACCGATAACCTCCATAACGACACAATAAAGCAGAAATCGACATTATCAGACATTTTCTTCGATTCATAAATAAATTCATTCCAATAGTGTAATTCACTCAGTTTACAAGAAGAACAAACAAAAGAATCGGCATAGACAACCCA